>CAYXAF010000040.1:20460-21636 GCA_964463035.1 uncultured Flavobacterium sp. | reverse complement strand
TTACAGAGAAATTGATGATAAATTAAAGATGCTTTGGCAAGCTCAGCATGATAAACTAAAAACGAAGTTTTAACAAATAAATTAGTGATGGAATAATAAATTTTTATACTTTTGGTTCTATGTTTAGGTAGTTTTTAAAACTGCCTAAACTTGTTTTTAACCTACAAACTTTGCCATCCGAGTTTTCTATATTATTGCTCACATCCCTGTAGCAAAAATATTCAACCTTTTACTATATGAAATCGCCATTAATAAAAAGTTTGTTGCAAACAAACCCCAATGAATATAAGGCGACCCGAGCTTGCGAACTGGCGAAGCATTCCACATGACCGATGAAAAACAAATAATCATCTACATATGAAAACCTCAAATATACAATATAGCATTAACCTTTAACCATTAACAATTAATTTCCCTCTTGCTTATCATCAACAAACCGACAAACGTAAACAAGGCATTTACAATAATCAATTCGTTATCAAAAACATAATTCCCAAAAAAAATACTTGAATTTTGACTGATAAAAAAGGTGAAAATTGGTGAAAGTAAGCAAATAAAAGGCACCCATTTGTCTTTCACACCTCTGTTTTTAAGTACCAAACCAAAGGCAAAAATTCCTAAAAGTGGTCCGTATGTATAAGAAGCTAATTTAAAAATCATACTCACAACCGAAGCATCGTTGATGGCATTAAACAAAATAATAACCAAAAAAAGCAGCACCGAAAACGCAAAATGCACTATATAGCGTTTGGTTACTTGCTTGCTATCGGTTTGATTTTCGGTTTTATGAAAGTTTAAAAAATCAACACAAAAAGAAGTGGTTAAAGCGGTTAAAGCGGAATCGGTAGTAGCAAAAGTGGCAGCCGTTAAGCCTAACAAAAATACGATACTTGGCACGATAGATAAATGGTTAAAAGCAACTTCAGGAAACAACAAATCGGTTCGGGGTTTGCCTGTTGCTAAATCAAGCGGAACTTCGATGCCGTTTTTTTGTGCATAGATATATAACAAAGCCCCTACACTCAAAAAAAATATATTAATAACCACAAAAATACCCGTGAAGGTAAACATATTTTTTTGTGCTTCTTTAATATTGGCACAACTAAGGTTTTTTTGCATTAAATCTTGGTCGAGCCCCACCATAGCAAGGGTTATAAAAATACCACCTAAAATTTG
>CAYXAF010000040.1:0-20450 GCA_964463035.1 uncultured Flavobacterium sp. | reverse complement strand
ACAAAATGAAACTTATTGGTAAGAAAATCATCAAAGAAAAACACCTTGGAATATTGACTGTTTTTAACGGTTTCAAAGGCTTCAAATACACTTAAATTTAACGAACTACAAATAAAATAAATGGTTAAAACCACCGAAGAAACTAAGAAAAATGTTTGTAAGGTATCGGTTATAATAATAGTTTTTAAACCACCTTTGTAGGTATATAAATAAATTAAAAATAAGGATAGCAAAACCGTAACAGCAAACGGAACATTATAAAAATCAAACACATAACGTTGCAAAACAATCACTACTAAATACAACCGAAAGGCAGAACCAATAGTCCGACTGATTAAAAAAATAGCAGCTGCCGTTTTGTAGCTGTAATGCCCTAAACGTTGTTCCATATAGGTATAAATTGAAACTAAATGCAAGCGATAATACAAAGGTAGCAGCACTTTTGCTACTAAAACAAAGCCAATTGCATTACCCAATACAAACTGAAAATACTTAAATTGTTCTCCGTTTGGCGAGCCTACTTCGCCCGGAACCGAAATAAAGGTAACACCTGAAAGGGCAGTGCCTATCATCCCAAAGGCAACCAAATACCATTTAGCATTTTTATTTGCCGAAAAAAAAGTATCATTTGAATTGCTTTTTTTCCCGATAACAGTTGCAATGGTTATCAAAACCCCAAAATAAGCAATAAGTAGGGTTAAAATTAGGGCTGGTGTCATAGTTTGTTTTTAGCTTTGAATAGCAAATATATCATAAATTTTTTAACAGTAAAATTTCGGTTACGTAATCATTTAAAATTGGTTTAATCGATTTTGGCTATACTAAAATTATTGTGTTATATTTTATAGTTAATTTATGAGTTGAATACTTGATTTTTTTTTTTAAACCTCACCCCAACCCCTCTCCTTTGGAGAGGGGAGCTTAACCGCAGAAAATTTAATACTCAATTAGCCTAAATAATTCATTACTACAAAAATTTTACTAATACCATCTTTTTTAAAAAAATAGAATAAAAAATTGTAAAATGCTATAAAAAAACTTAAAATTTAAACTAAAACCTTATTTTTGCATGATAAATTTTTGTTCAGATGAAGAGAAAAGTAGCCGTAGTTATGGGCGGATATTCCGAAGAATATATAATTTCTTTACGAAGCGGTCAGCTTATTTTAGATAATTTAGATGTTAATAAATACGAAATTTTTACAATTCATATTTTAAAGGAAGGTTGGCACTTGGTTGTAAACGACCAAAAATATGTAATTGATAAAAACGATTTTTCGGCTATGGTTGCTGATAAAAAAATAGTTTTTGACGTGGTTATCAACACAGTGCATGGAACACCGGGTGAAGATGGCCATTTGCAAGCCTATTGGAAACTGTTGAATATTCCATTTACGGGTTGTTCGTTTTATCAATCGGCACTTACATTTAACAAGCGAGATACTCTTTCTGTTTTGTCAAAATTTAACATCCCAAAAGCTAATTCAATTTATACTAATCAAGCGGAAAATATAAGATTTGAAGACATAAAAAAGCAATTAGGGACACCTTTTTTTGTAAAGCCCAATCAATCTGGGAGTAGTTTGGGGGTTTCAAAAGTTTATACAGAAGATGACTTTAAACCTGCTTTAGCCAAAGCCTTTCAGGAAGATGCGGATATTTTAATTGAATCTTTTTTAAAAGGAATAGAAATTTCGGTTGGAGTGCTTAAATACAAAGGAAAAACAAGGGTTTTAGGCATCACAGAAATTGTTTCGAAAAATGATTTTTTTGATTATGAAGCTAAATATTTAGGAGCTTCAACCGAAATTACTCCCGCTAAATTATCGCCCGAAATAGAAAAAGAAGTGTTTGCTTTAACTGAAAAAATTTATGATAGCTTAGGGATGACAGGTTTTTCTCGAGTAGATTATATTTTGGTGGATGATAAACATCCTTTTATGATTGAAATTAATACCAATCCAGGTCTTTCACCTCAAAGTATTTTTCCACAACAAGCAAATTATGCTGGTATTAAATTTGTAGATTTGTTTGACAATGAAATTGAAATTGCTTTAAATCGAAAATAAATTGAAAAAAAAATTAATAGTCTTATTCTTAAATTTTGTACTAACCAGTGTAGCTCAAAATCATTGTGGCTATGATTTTACCTCCTTTTTTGTGGTAAATGTTCATGAAAACGGCAAAACAGAAAACATCAAAAACCTAAAAATCACGATTGTTGATAGTTTGGAAATTGATGTAATAAACACAGGGAACAAATATAGCTGGACCAATAAAGACAAGCCTTTACAATTTACAAAAAACTATAAAATTAATACTAAAGGCGAAAAACTACCCGAAAATACAACAGACGAATCTGCTAAATGGTTTTATTATTTTGCAAAAGATTATTACCTACTTTCAGTTACCAATACCTTTATTGCCGAACAATTTTATGTAAAAATAGAAGATATAGATGCGTATGAAAATGGTGGAAAATTTAAAACACAAATATTACAATTAAATTCGTATGATATGTATGTTTTATGCACTACCGAAGCTCAAAATCAAGCAATTAAGTTCGGCAGACGAACCAATAAACCAATAGATGTGGTTTTAGAATTGGAATAAAATTTAAATTATCATTTTTTTATCCCACACTTAGCACCTTAGTTTCGGTTTGTATTTTGCTTTCTTCAACAATAAAATCAATCTTACCAACATTTAACCCAAAACATCCTACTTGATTTATTAACACTTCTTTACCATCTAAATTGGTTTCAATAACGGGTTTGTCTAAAAATGTATGGGTGTGCCCTCCAATAATTAAATCAATATTTCTTGTTTTTTGAGCTAAAATAATATCAGAAACTTTGTCTGGTTCGGTTTTATATTTAAAACCTAAATGTGAAAGACAAATAATCAAATCGCATTTTTCAGTTTCTTTTAATTTTTTTGTAAGATCGTTAGCAATTTCGATGGGGTTATTATAAACAGTTTCTTTGTATAACTTTTTATCTACCAAACCATTAAGCTCAATTCCTAATCCAAAAATGCCAATTTTCAATCCTCCTTTTTTGAAAATTTTATATGGTTTTACAATTCCGTCTAAAATAGTGTTTTTAAAATCGTAATTTGCCGAAACAAATTCAAAATTTGCATGAGGTAATTGTGCATAAAAACCATCAATTCCGTTGTCAAAATCGTGATTCCCGAGTGTTGCCAAATCATAACCCATCATAGTCATTAGTTTAAATTCGAGTTCGCCTCCATAATAGTTAAAATAAGGAGTTCCTTGAAAAATATCGCCTGCATCCAGCACTAAAACGTGTTCATTTTCACTTCTAATTTTTTGTATTAAAGCTGCTCGTCTAGCAACTCCTCCTTTATTTGGGTTTCGAGAATGATCTGCAGGAAAAGGATCAATATGACTATGCACATCATTGGTATGTAAAACGGTTAATCTTTTAGTTTTATAAGTCAATAAACCATCTAAAGGAAACCTTCCAATTGTTGTTAAGGCAGTTGTAAGGGCCGTATTTTGTATAAATTTTCTACGATTCATTTTTTATGGTATAATATAAAAGGTTGTATAGCCTAAATTGTATAATATAAATGCTGTATAATCTCAAATTAAAATCTTTAAAATTATTGTAAAATAATTCGTTTATTTTCGGCAACGGGTAGTGTATCTACTTTTTTGAAGTAATCAATTAATAAATTACGAAGTTTATAGTCTAAATCTATTTTTTGAGTGGCTTGCAGTAAGAAAAACATATTATCTCCACCATTTGAAAGATAATCATTCGTGGCTACAAAATAGGTTTTATCTTCTTGAATTTCAGTTCCGTTTATTTTTATTTTTTTAACAGTTAGTGCTTTTTCATCCACAAAAATTTCAATTCCCGAAAGTGGATGTGGTTTTTTTTCTTTTAAGATAAAATCTGCCATTTCTTTAACTACTTTTCCGCTAATTTCGAGTATAACCAAGTTGTTTTCAAAAGGCATTACTTCAAAAGCGGTTCGTGTGGTAACATTTCCTTGCGAAATTATACTTCGTATCCCACCATTATTCATTAAACAGAAATCTATTTTTTTAGACATTCTACTTTCAAAAACAGGGTTTGCCATCTCAAGTACTGCGTCAGCAAATAAATTTCCAGCATTGGTTTGCCAGGTACCTATGCTTTTATCAAAAGTAACGGGTGCATAAGCCAAGACTTCGCTCATGTCGTTGTCAATTCTATCTTTATAAGGCTTTATAAATTGTGTAAAAGCACTATCAGTAGGTATCTTTTCAGTAATTTCAATTTTTGCACCTATAATTACTTTGTTTTTATAGGTTTGTGCAAAAACAGCAAAAGTACTGATGGATAATAAAGTTATAAATAGATGTTTTATTTTTTTAAAAATTATCATTCTGAATTTAATTAAATATTGCTATATTTGTAGTTCTGTAAATAAATATGTAAAATTACTATGTTTTCTATATTTTCCAAAAAAAAATCACTAAAAAAACTAATAAAAAAGGATTTAAAGTCTTTTAAACTACTTTTTTCAAATAAATCTATCCAAACTGTGGGTATTATTATTGATGAAACTCAGGTTAAAAGTTATCAAAAACTGATAAATCTTTTACTTGAACACAATATTGATGCCAATAATATTAAAATTTTAACATATAAAGATAAAATTACTAAAAATGAGACCCTCCCAGAACCTTTTTTAAGTATTGATGATATTTCTGTAATGGGTATTTTTCAAAAAAATTCAATTTTAGATTTTTTATATACTCCTTTTGATATGCTGATAAGCTATTATGATATTGATAAAGAACCCTTAATTTTAGCAACTATACAATCTAAAGCAATATTTAAAGTAGGTTTTTCGAGCACCCATCACAAAACACATCATTTGATGATACAAACACGAATGGAAAATCATCAAGAATTTATTACAGAATTATTTAAGTATTTAAAAATTTTAAAAAAAATATAACTCATGAAAATTTTACAAGGAACAGGGATAGCCTTAGTAACACCTTTTAAATCAGATTACTCAATAGATTTTGAGGCATTAAAACGCATCATAAACCATGTGATTGATGGAGGTGTAGAATACTTAGTGGTTTTAGGAACAACTGCCGAAACTGCAACACTTACCGAACCCGAAAAAAACGAAATTATACAAACGATTATCACTGAAAACAATGGTAGATTACCTTTGGTTTTAGGAGTAGGCGGTAATAATACCTCCAAAGTTGTAGAAGAGTTAAAAACAAGAGATTTGTCTGCATTTACAGCTATTCTTTCGGTTTCTCCATATTATAACAAGCCTACACAAGAAGGAATTTATCAGCATTTTAAAGCCATCGCACAAGCCTCGCCAAAACCTATCATTTTATACAACGTTCCGGGTAGAACAGCAAGCAATATGTTCTCCCAAACGGTTATCCGATTGGCAAATGATTTTAGTAATATTATAGGTATTAAAGAAGCAGCAGGCGATATTGTGCAGGCGATGCGATTGATACAGCACAAACCTGAAGGCTTTTTAGTAATTTCGGGTGATGATATGATTACACTACCAATGGTTTTGGCAGGAGGAGATGGGGTAATTTCGGTAATTGGTGAAGGTTTTCCAAAAGATTTTTCAGAGATGGTTCGTTTAGGACTGCAAAGAAAAGTAGATGCTGCCTATCAATTGCATTATAAACTTGCCGATATTATTAATATGATTTTTGAACAAGGAAACCCAGCAGGCATCAAAGCAATTTTAAAACATTTAAACCTCTCTACCAACACCTTGCGATTACCATTAGTAAACATAAACCAAGACTTAGATAACAGAATTAAATCTTTTGTAGAAGGTTGTAAATAAAAAGAGTATATAAGATTTCTAAAAATAAACTTTTAGAAGTGCCCTATAGGTTTAAAACCCTTTGCAGAAGGAGAAATTATTAAAAGTCCATTATTCCCTGATATAAAAATATTAGTGGATATAGTTATTTTTAAAAGCCTAAAAAAAACTTAAAAAAAATTATATTCCTAAATAAAAACCTACTTTCGCAGAAAAAGAATTGTAAAATATAATAAAAAACATACCTTTGCGGTTTCAAAATTAAAAGATACTTCTAAAAATTGGTTTTGTAATTAAAATTTGTAATTTTTACGAAGTAGAAGGCAATATTTTTAAAAAGGACTTTTTGTATAAAAAAAATAATTTTTAGAAACTTCAATAACTATTTTTGAATATAAACTATTAAAAATGAGAAAGATACTATTTGTTTTATTTGTAATAACAAGCCTTATTTCCTGTTCAGAATATCAAAAAGCCTTAAAATCAGAAGAAATTTCTGTAAAATTTGATGCGGCTACCAAACAATTTGATGCTAAAAAATACAACAAAGCACTCCGATTGATGGAACAAATTGCCCCATCATACAGAGGAAAACCTCAAGCAGAAAAATTATTTTATATGATGGGAGTAAGTTATTATAAAACCAAACAATACACTTTAGCTGGTTTTGAATTTGAACGATTTGTAGCCAACTATCCAAAAAGTGAAAAATTAGAAGAAGTAGCCTATTTAGCTGCCAAAAGCTATTATTACGATTCGCCTATCTATTCGTTAGAACAAACAAGTACCTATAAAGCCATAGAAAAACTACAATCATTTATTAATATCTATCCAAATTCTGTTTATCAAGCAGAGGCAAACACAATTGTGAAAGAATTAACCGAAAAATTAGAGTTTAAAGCTCTTGAAATTGCAAAACAATATAATTTAATAGGTGATTTTAAAGCCGCTTTAGTTGCCCTTGATAATTTTATAGTAGAAAACCCAGGGACCAAGTATAAAGAAGAAGCCTTGTATTATAAATTTGATTCCGCTTATCAATTGGCAATCAATAGTGTAAATGAAAAGAAAGAAGAACGCTTGCAAAACGCAAAACAACTTTATACAAATTTAGTAAAATTTAAAAACGATACAAAATATTTAGAAAAAGCTAACGAAATGGTAGCAAAAATTGAAACTGAATTAAATATATTAAAAAAATAGCCCTATAAATTATGGAATTAAAAAAAAACACAGCCCCTTTAAATACGATAACGTATAACAAAGCTAAAATAGAAGAACCCACCGGAAACGTATATGAAGCAATTACAATTATTGCCAAACGTGCCAATCAAATAAATACAGAAATTAAAAAAGAATTGTTAGAAAAAATAGAAGAATTTGCAACTAATAACGATAGTTTAGAAGAAGTTTTTGAAAACAAAGAACAAATAGAAATATCTCGTTTTTACGAACGCTTACCCAAGCCACACGCAATTGCAGTAGAAGAATGGTTAAATGATAAAATTTATTACAGAGATACAACTAAATAATTTATAATTTGATGATAATAGTTTATTGACTATGAAAGCTGTTTTATATGGTAAAAAAATCCTGCTCGGAGTATGTGGAGGAATAGCTGCCTACAAAACAGCTTTTTTGGTTCGATTACTCAAAAAACAAGGTGCCGAAGTTCAGGTAGTTTTAACGCCTGCAGCACTTGATTTTGTTACCACTTTAACACTTTCTACCCTTTCAGAAAACCCTGCATTAAGCACACTTACCAACGATACAGAAGCAACACAATGGAACAACCATGTGGACTTGTCATTATGGGCAGATTTTATGCTTATTGCCCCAACCACTGCCAATACACTTTCAAAAATGGCAAATGGCACAGTAGATAATTTACTTTTAGCTGTTTACTTATCAGCCAAATGCCCTGTTTTTTTTGCTCCAGCCATGGATTTGGACATGTATAAACATCCAACAACGCTAAAAAATATTAAAATTTTAAAGAGTTTTGGAAATATACTAATTCCTGCCGAAAAAGGTTTTTTAGCAAGTGGTTTAGAGGGTGAAGGACGAATGGCTGAACCCGAAAATATTATATTATTTTTAGAAAATTATTTTTTAGAAAATTTACCTTTACGAGGTCAAAAAGTATTGATTACTGCTGGTCCCACGTATGAAGCTATAGATCCTGTTCGGTTTATTGGCAACCATTCTACCGGTAAAATGGGCTATGCCCTTGCCGAAGTAGCTGCTCAAAACGGAGCCGAAGTTGTGCTGGTTTCTGGTCCCAGTTTTTTACAAGCAAAACACCCGCTTATAGAAACCATTCAAGTTACTTCTGCAGAGGAAATGCTTACCGAGTGTTTGCAAGTATTTGATGCTGCTACTGTAGCTATTTGTGCTGCTGCAGTTGCCGATTATCGTCCGAAAAACATCGCTACACAAAAAATAAAGAAAAATGAAACAAATTTTACCCTCGAATTAGAAAAAACAACCGATATTCTTTATAGCTTAGGCACAAAAAAACAACAACAATACATAGTTGGCTTTGCCTTAGAAACTGAAAACGAAATTGAAAATGCAATTTTGAAAATAAAGAAAAAAAATCTAAATTTGATTGTTCTAAATTCATTAAACGATGCTGGAGCGGGTTTTGCAACCGATACCAATAAAGTTACCTTGATAAACAACAAATTTGAAATTCAACCGTTAGCCTTACAAAGCAAAACCGAAGTTGCTTATCAAATTATTAATACAATTATTGAAAATATATGACGAAATTAACAACCTTTTTTGCTGTTTTTTTTATAATGAATTTTAATTTTTCGCAAGAACTAAAAGCAACGGTAATCGTAAATTACAATCAGGTGGCACAAGCCAATACCCAAGTTTTTAAAACCTTAGAAAAACAATTAGCAGAATTTGTAAACCAAACCCAATGGACACAAAACTACCAAAATAAGGCAGGTAAAATTCCTTGTTCATTCTATATCAACGTATTAGAATATGAAGCAAATTCGTTTAAATGTTCGTTGCAGGTGCAAGCCTCTCGCCCCGTTTTTAACGCAACTTACACAACACCTCTTACAAATTTTAATGACAAAGAATTTAATTTCAGTTATATAGAATATGAAAATTTGTTTTATGACCCCAATAACTTCACTTCAAATTTAGTTTCGGTTTTAGGATTTTATGCAAATATTATCATTGGTTTTGAGCAAGATTCGTTTGCCTTAAATAGTGGCACAGCTGCTTATGAAAATGCATTAAGCATTATGAACGTTGCCCAATCATCCGGATTTGCAGGCTGGAATTCTAATGAAAACAATAATAATAATCGATATTTTTTAATAACTAATTTGCTGTCAAACACATATAAACCTTTTCGAGAGGCACTTTATATGTATCACATTAGTGGTTTAGATTTGATGGCAGATGCTCCACAAAAAGGGAAAACAAATCTAATTTTAGCCATTCAAACCTTGTCTGAATTACAAAACGTTCGACCAAATTCGTATCTAAATCGTATTTTTTTTGATGCCAAAGCCGATGAAATTGTTAATATTTTTTCAGGTGGTCCTAAGGTTTCGATTGTAGAACTTCTCGGAATTTTACAAAATATTTCGCCTTCAAACAGTAGTAAATGGACAAAAATTAAATACTAATTTTTTGATATATAACTGCAATAAATCAAAAATTTATAATTAATAATTACTAAAAATGCTTCAATCGTTATCTATAAAAAATTATGCTTTAATTGATACTTTAAATATTCAATTTTCTGACGGACTTACCACTATTACGGGTGAAACAGGTGCTGGAAAATCAATACTATTAGGTGCTTTAGGCTTGGTTTTGGGTAAACGTGCCGATTTGTCTTCATTAAAAGATACTCAACAAAAATGCATAGTAGAAGCTCAATTTAATATTAAAAATTATAATATTTATGATTTTTTTAAAGAAAATAATATTGATTATGAGGATATTACAATTATAAGACGTGAAATTTTACCTACGGGAAAAACTCGAACATTTATAAATGATACACCCGTAAACCTCACCGAAACCTCAATAATAGGAGGCTTGTTAATGGATATTCATTCGCAACATCAAACATTAGAACTTTCTGACGAAGATTTTCAACTTTTTGTATTAGATTCGATGGCAAGAAATGCTCCTTTGATCGAAAAATATAAAAACAGTTTAAAAGAATATAAGCAAAAGCTCAATGCTTTAAATCAAATGATACAAGAGGCTGAACAACTTAAAAAAGAACAAGATTTTAATCAGTTTTTGTTTGATGAGTTAAAAACTGCCCAATTAAAAGCAGGCGAACAAGCCGAACTAGAATCGGTATTTGAACAGCTAAATAATGTTGAAATTATTAAAGAAAATATTGGGAAAAGCATTGCTTTGGCACAAGACGAAAACATCGGAATTCAATTCAATTTAAACGAAATACGTCAAAATTTACAAAAAATAAGCTCGTTTTCGAGTCATTTTCAACAGTTGTTTACCCGAATTTCAAGTATGTCTATTGAAATGGACGATGTGGTTAGAGAACTTCTTAACTATAACGAAAAAATAAGCAACGATCCTGAAGAATTAGCACTTATTGCAGCAAAATTGCAAACAATTTACACCTTGCAAAAAAAACATAATACTTCAACCGTTGAAGAATTGCTACATATACAAGAAACATTGTATCAAAAATTAAATTTTGTAACTAATTTAGACGATGAAATTACAAAGCGAACCTTAGAAATTAACATAAGTAAAGAAAATTTAGATGCTGTTGCTGTTCAAATTTATGAAAACAGAAGCAAAGTAGTTCCTATTTTTATTCAAAAAATTAAATATATTATTGCTGATTTAGGCTTGCAAAACACTGATTTTAAAATAGATATAAAACCTACCGAAAAATATTTTTCTTCTGGAAAAGATGAAATTCAGTTATTGGTTCAAACCAATGTGGGCAGTCAGTTTGGCTTGTTGAAAAAAGTGGCTTCTGGTGGCGAATTATCCCGAATTATGTTAGCAGTAAAAGCTATTTTAGCAGAATACTCAAAATTACCTACATTAATATTCGATGAAATTGACAGTGGTGTTTCGGGTGAAATAGCCAATAAAATGGGCAAAATTATGATGAAAATGAGCCAAACCATGCAAATTTTTGCTATTACACATTTACCACAAATTGCAGCCAGAGGTATGCAACACTTTAAAGTGAGAAAAACTATCCTAAACAACCAAACCAACAGCGAAATTAACCATCTAAACCCACAAGAACGTATTTTAGAAATTGCCGAAATGCTTTCGGGTAAAAACCCTTCCGAAACGGCTATTGAACATGCCAAAAGTTTATTAAATGATTCTATTTTGTAATTTTTGCATCTTTTATAGCTTGTATTTCTGTTATATTATAGTCTGAAAATCGATACATATAGGTTCGTATACTGGTGCCAAAAGCATCTCTAAAAGCGATTTTTCCGTTGGAATGTAAAAATTTTTTAACCGAGCCAACACCTGCCAAATGTGCCGCTGCTAAAATACCCGATTCTGATAGTCGAATGCCGTTTATGGTTTTTCTGTTGTATTTTTTTAAATCTTCCCTAAGTTCCCATTTGTTTTTAGAAAGCAAGGTAACAAAGGCTTTTTCTTGCAATTCATAATCTTTTAAAAATGCTTGTGCTGGCGTGTCTATTCCTATACTTATTAAAGTATTTTTTCCAAACTGATATTTACCCAAATAGCCATACTCGTTGACTAACAAATAGTTTCCTCCCGATTCTTTTTGCCCAATTGCCTCTTTAAAACCTAAAAAAGTTTTACCTATAAATGGAAACGAGACATAATATGCATCTACCTCGTCAAAATTTGGAACATAATAAAAATAAGTATCTTTTGAGGTATGAAAAGTATCAATAATAGAATTAAAATCCAATACAAACAACCAACTTAACCCTAAAATTAAGCTAAAAACAAAATCAGTATAGTGTTTTCCAAAAATCATATTTTTAATATAACTATTTTATATACACTTAGATTCAACTAATAATCGCAATTTTTTGTGAACTTTGAGTATCAATTGTGAATAATATTTTTTTTAGAAAAGGGAAGTTCATAATTTTTGTTTTTTTTGCAATTATAAAATTGCAATTTTTAACACTTTACACACTTTTTTAGCAAAGTATCTTTCTTAAAATTCATGGTAGTCTCCCAACGGACTAAATTTTAACTTCTACTTCTTAAAAGTTACAAATTTTCATTAGAAAATCAATTTTTAGAAGTCCCATATAGAAATTTTTATTTTTAAAAAGATTAGCATACTGCATAAAATCTATTGTATATGTGGGTTTATAGCTGCATTTTCTGCCTAATTGCTTCATACAAAATTGCACCACATGCAACAGACACGTTTAATGAACTAATGTTACCTAACATTGGAAGTTTTGCTTTATAATCAACAATTTTTAAAACCGAAGGATTTACTCCTTTGTCTTCACTACCCATTATTAGTGCTGTAGGTTTCTTGAAATTTATATCATAAATAGTGTGTTCTGTTTTTTCCGTAGCAGCAACTATCTGTATATCTGATGATTGCAAGTGATAAATTGCATCTTTTATATGTTCAATTTTACAAATAGGCACATTAAAAACAGCCCCTGCAGAAGTTTTTACGGTATCACCGTTTACAGGAGCTGCCCCATTAGCCCCAATTATAATTCCTGAAACTCCACAACATTCGGCAGTTCTAATAATTGCTCCGAAATTTCGGGCATCGGAAATTTGGTCTAAGATTAAAAATAATGGTTTAGCGTTTATATCAAAGGCTTGTTCTATAAGATTTTCTATAGCAACAAAACTAATAGGTGCAATGGTTGCAACGGCTCCTTGATGATTATTTGGGGTTAATTTATAAAGTTTTTCCGAGGGGACATAAGAGAAATTGATGTTATTTTTCTTTAAAACCGTAAAAAGTTCTTTCATTAAATCACTTTGTGCATCTTTTTGAATATAAACTTTATCAATAGTAATTTTATTTTGAATTGCTTCAATAATGGCTCGTATTCCGTATATTAATTTTTCTTTTTCCATTTTACAAAGGTATAAAAAAACCACCTCACTTTTCAGTGAGATGGTTTTTATTCGAATAAAATTAAAATACTTATTAATGTTATTAGTTAATATCCCAAAATACTTTTGTTTTTAATTTATCTCCACCAATTGCAGTAGCTGCCGCATTATAATTACTAGGGTTAAGTGTTTGTTCTCTAACTGGGTATGCCATTCTAACAGGAACTTTTCCTTCAGCTGCAGCATTTGCACTTGCTGGTGCGGTAAGAACAGGAAAATCTAATCTTTTCCAAGAGTTCCAGCCTTCAACTCCTCTATTATAAAGCATTAACCAAGCTTGTTCTCCAATTTTTTGTTCCCAAGTTCCTGTAGCAGTTGTGTATGCAACTGTTGGTTGTGCCAAATATGTTGCTATTTCCGTAGCAACTACCCCCCAATCTTGCATTGATGCGGTAATAGCATTGTTATAATGAGTTTCTGCACTTCCTGCAGCAACAATTCCTCTTTCAGCAGCTTCTGCTAAAAGCATTTCAATTTCGGCATAATCCATTAAAGTTACGCTATAATCGGGCTCTTGCAATAAATCGCCAGGATGTGTTTTTGAATTGTAAGAATTTGAACCTCCTACATTACCTCCAGCAGGGTTATTATCGGTATAAATTGGTCTTCGAGGGTCGTTCAATGCTATAAGTTTATCTACAAAAGGTTTTGCAACTACAAAATCATGACGCCCAGATGCAACTAAATCAACATAAACTTGATTTTGATTTGGTGCAGTAGACATGTATGGAGTTTTACAGTTATCAGCATTTGATGTAAAAAGACCAGATGTGATTGCATTGTTAATTGCAGTTGTTGCAAGTATATTATCTTGTCCAGAGGCTAATAAATTAACTCCTAATTTTAAGAGTAACCCATTAGCAAATTTTTTCCATTTAGAAACATCCCCATGATAAATTACATCTGCATTTCCAAAACTACCTGCTGTAGTATTCATATTTGCTATAGCGGTATTAACTTTTGAAATTAAATCTTTATAAATATCTAAATCATTGTCATACTTTGGGAGGAAATTTTGGCTTCCTCCAAGTGCTTGCGAATATGGAATGTCTCCAAAAGTATCCACTAAAACTTGATATGTGTATGCCATCATCAAATCAATTAAAGCTAACTTATTTTTTTTGATTGCTAAATTTGCATTATAATTTTGATCATTTGGAACAACTTCAGCATTTATATATGATTTTGCTTTATTCAAATCGGCTAATGTACCTGCATATAAAGCACTCCAAATATTATCAGATACTTTACGTGTTAAAAAATCATAATTAGACTCGTCGGTATAAGTTGTTTGCGTCCAATACTGAACAGTTAATCTAAAATTATTTCTATTTACATTTGAATTTGAGATTTGATCAGACAAAGAACGTAAAGAGCTCGTAAATAAAGTATAGGCAGGAACCTGACTTGGGTTTTTTTCATCAACGTTTAATCCTTCAAGGTTATCATCACAAGAAAATAATCCGAATAGAACAATTAAACTTAATATTATTTTTTTCATAATTTTTTAAAATTTAAATTTAACATTAAAACCTATTTCGCGAGTGGTTGGTAAAGAACCTATAGAATATCCTCTTGATAAATTACCTGAAGATAATCCACTTTCGGGATCCGCATAGGGTAAATTTTTATCAATTATCCATAAATTAGTTCCATTTAAACTAACTACAACTTCCGATAAAAATGTTTTTTCGATTAGTTTTCTTGGAACATTGTAATTAATAGAAACTTCTCGTAATTTTACAAAAGATGCATCGTAAATAAATTGTTTATTTGCAGCACGTCTGTAACCATAATTATTACCGAAATATTGTGGAGAAACAGTATATTTTGTGTTAGGAGAACCATCTGGTGCAACACCTGGTAATATAACTCCTGTATTTCTAATATCATTAACAGCAGTTTCAGGATATAAACCAGTAGCTAAACCATAACTCATATCTAAAGAGAAAATATCTCCTCCTTTTTGCATATCAATTAAGAAGGACATTGACACGTTTTTATATCGCAAGGTGTTACGAATACCACCAATCCAATCTGGGTTTATGTTTCCTATAATTTTATCAGAAGCTGTTGTTACTAAATATCTACCTGTAGATTGGCTTACAATAGGTTGCCCGTTTGCATGATATACATTATCAGTCCCTTTTATAGTTCCATAAGGCTCTCCTGGAGTTGCATTTATTGAAACTCCTCCTTGAAAACTTCCTAATTGTAAGTTTTCTAAACCTGCTGGTAAAGCAACTACTTCATTTTTATTTTTAGACCAGTTAATGTTTGCAGACCATTCAAAACTATCATTTTTAAATGGAGTAACATTCAATTGCAATTCAACACCTTTATTTAAAATTTCACCACCATTTACAACAGCGCTGGTAACACTAGAGGCTGATGAAACTGCTCCAGAAACAATTTGATCTATTGAAGTTGAATTATAATATGAAACATCGAAACCTACTCGTTTGTTAAACATACTTGTTTCAATACCTATTTCAAATGATTTGGTTCTTTCGGGTTTTAAATTATAATTTGCAATTACGTTTGGCAATGTAAATACTGGGTTTCCGTGAAAATTAGTATTTCTAACAAAAGTATCAACTGTTGAAAGAGGCGTTGCATCATTACCAACTTCGGCATAATTAAGTCTTAATTTTCCAAAGTTTAACCAAGATTGACCAATCAAATTTGAGAAAATCATACTAGTTGAAATTGCTGGATATACATACGATCTATCAACTTCTAAAGTAGAACTTGCATCTCGTCTTATAGAGCCCTCTATATAATAAGTGTCTTTATATCCTAAAGATGCTTGTGCATAAATACCCGTATTTACCCAAGGATATTTAGTTTCAATTGGGAATGGCAATTCTCCAAAAGAATTTGATAAGGCATAATAACCCGGTTGAACTAATCCTCCGATAGTAGATGATAATACATTATCAACTTTTTTTCTACGATAGTTAAATCCGACAACTCCTGCTACATTTAATTCTTCAGTTAAGTCTTTATTAAAATTTAACATTAAATCATAATTAAATTCTTTTAAATCTTTTGTAAATCGCTGATATCCAGAAGTTTCATCTACAGGAGAAAGCCCAAAGGTAGCTGCAATTGAGCCTACTGCTCTTCTTTCTTCTTGTAATTCATTGTTGCTATCTAAAGATATTCTTCCTAAAGCAGAAAGCCAATTGTTAAATTTATAATCAAAAGAAACATAACCTATAAATCTAAATCTGTTATCGCTTGAATAATTTTTATATCTTGTAAAATATGGATTATCCCAGTAAATAGGCACTAAATCTGAAGGATCGCTCCAGTTCCAAGTTACGTTTTGCCCTCCAGAGTTATTATAAACATGTTTTAACATGTCTAAATCTACATTTGTTTGCCACCACTGTCTAAACATAGACATGATGTTATCATTATATCCTGTTGAATTTCTTCCTTTTGTTTTTTGCAAAGTTATACTAGAATAAGCATTTGCACTAAGTTTTTCTGTAATTTTATAATTAAAACGTGTGCTAATTTGATCTCTAACTAACTGACTATTAGGCAAAATACCTGTTTGATCCAATTTTGAATACGTTGCTAAGAAACTAGCTTTGTCATTTGAAGATTCAAGAGAAACACTATTACTAAAAGTATTTGCGGTTTCAAAAAAGGTAGAAGGACCATTTTTTGCGGCTGTCCAAGCATATTTTTTATTAAAATTTGGCGAATAAGGAGAGAATGAATCCCAATGATATACCATAAGATTTGTATCAAATGGAGCACCATAAGATGCATCTTCGCTAGTTGGCACAACTAAATCATCTGTTCCATTTCCGTCAATATCTCTATATAAGAAATAGCCCGATGGATCTTCGTAATATAAACCATATCCTGCACCATATTTATCTTGGTATTTTGCAAAAGTATCTTTATCAAATTTACCATAAGAATAGCCCGAATTTACAGTTACACCTATTTTACTATCGCTATTACTTTTACCTTTTTTAGTAGTTACTAAAACAACACCATTAGCTGCACGAGAACCATATAATGCTGTAGCAGCTGCACCTTTTAATATATTAATAGATTCTATATCTTCTTGATTAATATCAGATGCGGCATTTCCATAATCATAATAACCACCCCTACCCTGTTGTTGAGCTGAAGAATTTGAATTTCCATTATCAATTGGCACCCCGTCAATTACCCAAAGTGCTTGGTTATTTCCTGTAAGCGATTTATTTCCTCGCATTATAATATTAGTTGAACCTCCGAAATTATTATTTCTTCTAATTTCAACTCCGGCTGCCTTACCAGCAAGCAAATTAGTAATATTTTGAGTTGGGGCTCCACCTTTTAAAGATTCAGCACTAACTTGTTGTGAGGCATAACCTAAAGATTTTTTATCTCTTTTAATACCTAAAGCCGTAACTACAACTTCTTGTAATTGTGTAGCATCTTCTTGTAATGATACATTTAAAGAAGCAGAACTAGCAACCACCTCTTTTGCTTGCATACCTACAAACGAAAATACTAACACATCTTTGGCAGCTGCACTAATGTTATACTTGCCATCAAAATCAGTTTGTGTTCCGTTTTTAGTATTTTTTACCTGAACTGATACTCCTGCAAGTGGCATTCCTTTTTCGTCTGAAACCACCCCAGAAACAGTTCTTTGCTGTGCAAAACTAAATTGCAACCATAACATTACCAAGAATGTTATCATCAATTTGAACTTTGTTCTCATATTAATATTTATTTTTTAATTAGTAAACGCAAAGTTCTTAATCTTTTGTTAATAAACAAATTTTCTACAAACTTTTTTTAATATTTTTCTAACATATTCAAATTTTCACATCTTAATATAGCGATTTATAACTTTTTATACTAAAAATTTATACTATATTTAATATGAACAATATTGCTTACAAAACTTGTAGAAGATGTTTTTAATTTTCCTTGGGCATATATCAACTGGAAAATTCCTCCGTTTGTTTGTAAGCCTACTCCTGCTCCGTAGCTTATAAGTGCTCCGGTTGTGTGTTGAATTTTGTTTTTAAAAAATCCGAAATCGGTTAATGTGTGTAGGTATAAATTGGTGGCTAAAACATATTGATATTCTGTTAAAAAAGTGCAATATTGATTGGCTATCAAACTGTTATCTGCAAATCCTCTAAGGGTTTGTGTGCCTCCCAATTGAGGCAATTCGTTTACTATAAAATTATCACTCCTTAATATATAGGTATTATTTTTAAAAAATAATTGATGCCTTGTGGCAAGCTCCCATTGATAAAAGGCTTGAAAATTGACAAAATATTGATTGTTTTTTTCAAGATATTTTTTTCGGTTTCCCCAGCCTGTTTCCAGATTAATAAATACTTTTTGAGGAAAAAGTTGATTGAAAAGATTCTTTTTTTGATACACCCATCTCAATGAAAAGTATTTTTTAGTGAATTTTGGATAATCCGAAGGTTGTTTTTGTAAAGGGGTAGATTGTATTTCGGTATAATGCAAACCTATTTTAAACAAAGGTCTCCATAAATAATGTGTTCCAAAAGCAAGCATTGTATTTTGAAAAAGTGAATCATTTTTCGTAATATTAAGGTGTGTTTCTAAACTAAATTTTGACTTAAAAAGATACGGAATTTCTGTAGTTATATCTATCTCTGATCGTTTTTTTCCATTACTCTGCCAATGCATCTGTATTTTTTCGCCCGAATTAAAAACATTTTGCAACACTACATTCAAATTACCGCTAAAAGCAACTTCCCCTTTTTCGTTGGTAGTAAAGCCCATAAAACCATCAAATGTATTACTACTTTTAGGTTCTACATAAACAAAAACCTGGGTTGAATCGGATTTTAAAAGTATTTCGGGCTTTTTTAGTTGTTTTATAAAAGTAAATGTATTAAAATCGTTATAAATTTCTTCTATTATTGTAGAAGTAACTATTTTTGATTGGTATTTTTTAGAAATATTAAATTTAATTGATTTCGGAAATTTATCATAACCCACTAATTTTAAATCATTTATCAATCTTTTATCGGTTGTATTGAGTTGTAAAGTGGCATATAAAATGTTGTTTTTCGATAAAAAATCAACCAATTGAACGGAACTTGTACCATAGCCATTCATTTCTAATAAAAAAGTTAAATTTTTTAAAAATAATTCACTTTTATTAAACGGAATCTTGAGAGTGTCTGTTTCAATATTTAACATTTTTCGGTGGTGTGCCACTATATTTTTTGTTGATAAGACTAAAAGAGTTGTTTGTTTCTTTAAATCAATTGTATATATATATTGATTGTTTACTTTTTCGTTAAAAACAAGTTTGAGGGCTAAAAATCCTTTTCTTAATAATTGATTCGTAATATTTTCAACCTCTGCTTTTAGTTGATTTTCAGTATCAAATTTTGTTTTAACCATAAGACTATCAATGGTTTGCTGCTCTGTTTTTGATTTAGTTATCACATGCAACTCAAGCACTTGTGCACCCGAAAAGGTTATTTGTAAAAAGAAAATAAGAAATACTATTTTTTTCAAAGATTTTTATTTAATAACGCAAAAATAGGCTTTTATGATATCTTTTTATAAACTTAAAACAAAATTTTGCCTTTTAAATAAACAAATTTTTATACTTTTGCAAACGTATGGAGTATTCTTCAAAGTTATTAGAACAAGCAGTTTTTGAAGTGGCTCAATTGCCCGGAATTGGAAAGCGAAGTGCTATGCGATTGGTTTTGCATTTGTTAAAACAACCTGCTGAACGAACTGAAAATTTAGCTAATTCATTACAAAAATTTAGAAATGAAATAAAATTTTGCAAAAATTGTCATAATTTGTGTGATGAAGAATGGTGCGAAATCTGTATAAATAAAAACCGAGATACTACTTTAATTTGTGTAGTAGAAGACGTGCGAGATGTAATTGCTATTGAAAATACTGGTTTTTACAAGGGTTTTTATCATGTGTTGGGAGGGAAAATTTCACCTATTGATGGAGTGGGTCCCAATCAATTAAACATCAGAAGTTTGATTGAAAAAGTGCTTACACAAAATATAAACGAGGTGATTTTTGCCCTAAGTGCAACAATTGAAGGCGATACAACTATGTTTTATATCGTAAAACAACTCGGAGCTAAAAATATTATAATATCAACCATCGCAAGGGGTATAGCTGTGGGTGATGAACTTGAATATGCCGATGAACTCACGCTTGGCAGAAGCATACAACAACGAATACCTTATAAGGATAATTAAAATTTTTAAAAAAATAATGAAAAAAAATATCTTCGTCCTACTCATTTTAATCAGTTTAAGCTCTTGTGTTTCTAATAAAGAAATAATTTATTTACAAAATCCAAATTCTGAAGTCTCAACTGCTACACAAACTTATAAACCCTACAGAATTCAACCATTTGATGTATTATATATAAACCTAAAATATTCACATCTCCCAATACTGGAATTCGAATATTCCCATGATCA
>CAYXAF010000039.1:0-21824 GCA_964463035.1 uncultured Flavobacterium sp. | reverse complement strand
AAAAGTAGCCCTTTAAATTAAAAATTTAGTCGGTTAGTAGTGAAAAAAAATATTGAATTTTTACAACAAAATTCAAGTTTTTATCTTTTGTGAAAAATCGTATATTCCTTATATTTGCACCCTAAAAACAATAAAATTTCACCTTGATAAATAGACTATAGAAATGGGAAGAGCATTTGAATTTAGAAAAGCACGAAAAATGAAACGTTGGTCTGCAATGGCAAAAACGTTTACGCGAATTGGTAAAGATATTGTAATGGCTGTAAAAGAAGGTGGTCCCAGCCCCGAAACCAATTCACGTTTACGAGCTGTAATCCAAAATGCAAAGGCTGCTAATATGCCAAAAGAAAATATTGAAAGAGCCATTAAAAAAGCATCAGACAAGGATACGGCTAACTATAAAGAAGTGCTTTTTGAAGGCTATGCACCTCACGGAATTGCAATTTTAATAGAAACAGCAACCGATAATAATAACCGAACGGTAGCCAACATTCGTAGTTATTTTAACAAGTGCAACGGAACCATGGGCACGCAAGGCTCGGTTGAGTTTATGTTTGACCATACCTGTAACTTTAGGATACCTACTGAAGGGCAAAATGTGGAAGAATTAGAACTCGAAATGATTGATTTTGGAGTAGAAGAAATTTTTGCAGATGAAGACGGAATTATAATGTATGCACCTTTTGAAAGCTTTGGGGCTATCCAAAAAGAATTGGAAAACAGAGGGTTAGAAATTCTATCATCGGGGTTTGAACGCATCCCTCAGGTAACAAAAAAACTAACCGAAGAACAAATTACAGATGTTGAAAAACTCTTAGAAAAAATAGAAGAAGATGATGACGTGCAAAACGTGTATCATACCATGGAAGAGTAAAAATTTACGATTCAAAAATATAAAGGGGACTTCTAAAATTATCGTTATCAAAGGTGAGGATTTACATCCAATTTTTTGTCGAAGTTTCTATTTGATACAGCCAAGCATTGCTCAAGTTTTTGATATTGCTAAAATTGGTTGTGCTAAATTTTAGGCTTCCTCCAGCCGTATAAAGCACTACCGAACCCACATCATAACTCTTTTGCCAAAAAAACTGACTCGTTTTTATTGCCTGAATTTTATAAGGTTCAATAATTTCTAAATCAATATCCCAAGCCCCACTTTGCTTGATAATATGATTGTTGTTTACAAATAAACGGTAATTTTTATATGAAAACCATTGTAAAACAAGCACCAAACATCCATAGAAAAGCATAAGTAACCCATAAATTGATAGGCTTATAAAATTGGTCTGTTTATAAAAAACAGTAAAAGTTACCATCGGAAGAACCATAAAAACCACCAACGAAAAAACCAATTTTCGTATATTTGGATAAAAATTAGTGCCTTTTACAGGTAATTGATTGTAAATGAGTTGTAAGATTAAGTTTTTCTCAATTTCAGAACAACCAGGTATCTCTGTTTTATTTTTTTTGCGTTCGGCTGCTTGTGCTGAACTGGAGGCTTGAAAAATACGAACCGATAAAACGTCTAATTTTTTTTGAAAATAATTTTGAGAAATCACTAATCGCTGAATCTTTTCAGGGTTTACAAGAATGTCTTTAGTGTTTAATAAACCAAATTTTAATTGAAACGATTGTTTGCTTTGTTCGATAGTCAAATTAAAATAAGTAACAAGGGTATGGATTACATTTATCAAAATTATAACCAAAATAAACCCTACAAAAATCATGATTCCTGCTTGAATAACATTCAATTTGCTCACATAACCTTCCACCGTTTCATCTATTTTTTCAGAATCAATAATTTTACTAAAAGTATCTACCAACCAAGAAACAAATAATAAAATTAAGGCAAAACTTCGCATATAATTTGCTGTTATTCCTATTTTTAGTAAACTTAAAAAGCGTATTTTTAAGATATTTTTATTGGCAGTTTCAGAGGGGGGTTCACTCCTACTTTCGTTTTTTGAGGAACTATCTTGGGCTAATTTTTCTTTTAATGCCACTGCTAATGCGTGCGAAATAGCCGAAATAGAAACTTCTTTTTTATCAGATCCTGCTGAGTCTATTTCTAATTTATAAACACCTACAATTTTATGTATAATATTTTGATTGATAGTTACTTGTTGAATTTTTGATAGTTGAATAGTTGTTTTAGTTTTATTAAAAATACCTTTTTCAATTACAAATTCTTGAGTTGCTTCGTCTATGTAAAACGTAAAAAACCAATAATTTAAATATGCAATAATACCTAAAACAAGTAACGAAAAAACCAAACCTAACACAACTTTTACCATTCCAATTTCGTTTATTTTATAAACCCAAATTATAAGAATTGGAAAAAAGGCACTGATAAATTTTCGTAAAGAATTGGCAAATAAAACAACGATTCCAACCAACGATTGCCTTTGAGGTGTGGTAAAATTAGTCATTATTTATACTATTTTCGGTTAAAATTTCGGTTAGTTGTTCCGTTTCGGTTATGCTTTCTGCTCTCGAAATTTTTTGAATGATAAGTTCTTTAAAATTTTGAGCATCGGCAAGCAATAATCCTGTAATTTTCAAATCGGAACTACTACCACCAGCCGTAAAAAGCTCTAAAGATGCCAATCCAAAAAAACGAGAAAATAATCCTTGATGCAAAGCCACATGTTGCACTCGGTTAAAAGGCACAAGGGTTGTGGTTTGGCTGATAAATCCTTCTTTATAAATCACATCTTTCTCACGAAAACAATAACCTCTTTTACTAAATTCTAACATATAAATGATATATAAAAATCCTAAAAAAACAAAAGCTAAAGTGCCTAAAACAATTTTGCCTCTTTGGCTAAAAACCTCGGGTTTCATATAAAAAAATATTAAAATTCCACCTATCAAAACAACAGAAATCAACGAAATGTTGATTAAAATAATATTAAAATATTTTGATTGAGGTTTTAGTAAGTTAACCTCCTGAAATTTAGGTAATTCGCTTGTGTTAATGGGCTGGTTGCTAAAGTCTTTCATTGATTTTTTTATAGATTATTTTTTAGTATTTTTGCAAAGATATATAAAAGTGATAAACCAAATTTAAAGTTATAGAATTTTAATAAAGCACCTAACCTGCAGCCCAACCTGAGTGGAGTTCTCCCGATTCGGGAAGTGAGAACGGAGAGCGGGATAACTCCCAAATAATAAATAATGATAAAATACAATGATTTCTGAAGCCCAATTTAAACACGAACTAAAATTAATTATCGAAAATGCTATTCGAGAAGATGTGGGCCCAGGTGATTATAGTTCGCTTGCTTGTATTCCTGCATCGGCAAAGGGCAAAGCTAAACTTTTGGTGAAAGATAATGGCTTGATTGCTGGGATTAATTTTGCTAAAATGGTTTTTGAATATGTAGATAAAACCCTTGTTTTTGAGCAACTTTTAAACGAAGGCGATGTTGTAAACCATGGTGCTATTGCTTTTTATGTTTCAGGCAATTCACAAAGCATCTTAAAAGCGGAACGTTTGGTGCTCAATGCGATGCAACGAATGAGTGCTATTGCTACTAAAACCAACCAATATGCACAGGTTTTGGTAGGAACATCATCCAAAATTTTAGATACTCGAAAAACAACCCCAGGTATTAGAGCCCTTGAAAAATGGGCTGTAAAAATTGGAGGAGGCGAAAACCATCGGTTTGCTTTATATGATATGATTATGCTGAAAGACAATCATATTGATTTTGCTGGAGGTATTACTCAAGCCATTACCAAAACACAAAACTATTTAAAAATCAATAATTTAGACTTAAAAATAATTGTAGAAGCAAGAAATCTTGTTGAAGTTCAAGAAATTTTAAAAAATAAAGGTATTCATCGGATTTTATTAGATAATTTTGATATTGAAACTACTCGAAAAGCAGTTCAACTTATTGACAATCAATGTGAAACAGAATCCTCTGGTGGTATTACTCTTGAAACGCTCAAACCCTATGCCCAATGTGGAGTTACCTATATTTCAGTGGGGGCTATCACGCATTCGGTTTATAATATGGATTTAAGTTTAAAGGCTACTTAAATTATTGAGCTATTTCTAATTGATCTAAAGAAACTTTTGAGGTAAAAATTCCGTAGTTTACCGTTGCTATATTTTTATGAATTGCATCAATGGTTCCTTTGGCTTTCCCATCTATCATCCGAACGGTATCGCCTATTTTCGGAGTTATTTTTGGCTTTTCGGCTTCAATTTTTAATTCTTTTTGTTTCTTTTCTTTTTTAACAACTCGTATTTTTTCAATCTTTACTTCTACTTCTTTTATTAGTTCTTTTTTCTCAATTTCTTTTTGTTTTTTTACTTTTGGTTCTACTTTTTTACGCTTAGAATTTTCAACCTCAACCACTTTTAAAACCTCTGCAAACAAGGCTTTTTTGCTTTTATTATTAAAATACTTTTCACTAAAATCATCAAACTTTTGTCCTAAATAAATCAACCGTTGGTTAGCGTCATATAACTCTTGATACTTTTCTAATTTATCTTGAATTTTAGCGTTTGTAGTTTCTAATTTTTTACTTTCAAAACGTACTTTTTCTTCTTCTTTTTTTAATATTTGTGATGATTTTTCTAATTTTGAACGTTCTTTTTGCATATTTGCAATGGTTTTATCAAATCGAACCTTGCCTTTTTCGATTTTCTTTTTTGCTTTGTTTATTAAGCCAAACGGAATGCCATTTTTTTGAGCCACTTCAAAGGTAAACGAACTTCCTGCTTGCCCTAAATGCAATTTAAAAACAGGTTCTAACGATTGCTGGTCAAAAAGCATATTGGCATTGGTTGCATAAGGCAATTCATCAGCCAGCATTTTTAAATTGGTATAATGCGTGGTAATAATCCCAAAAGCTTCTCTACTATAAAATTCTTCTAAAAAAGTTTCGGCTAAGGCTCCACCTAATTCGGGGTCGGTTCCGGTGCCAAATTCGTCTATCAAAAATAAGGTTTTATGGTTGCATTTTTTTAAGAAATGATTCATGTTTTTAAGACGGTAGCTATAAGTGCTTAAATGATTTTCAATAGATTGATTATCCCCAATATCTGTTAAAATTCTATCAAACAAAAAAGTTTCACTTTGCTCGTTTACAGGTATCAAAATACCACTTTGTAACATCAGTTGCAGTAATCCAATAGTTTTTAGCGTAATACTTTTACCACCAGCATTGGGGCCTGAGATAACAATTATTCTATTTTTTTGATGCAATTCAATGGTTTGAGGATAGGTTGATTTTTTTTCTTTTAAATTATTTAAAAATAAAATAGGATGAAAAGCATCTTTAAAAAACATACGCTTTTTGCCTGAAATTATTGGTAAAACAGCATTTATTTGTTTGGCATACAAAGCTTTAGCACTCACCAGATCCATGTCGCTTAAAAAATCTTGGTAATCTGAAAGCAAATCAACAAAAGGGCGAATCTGATTGGTTAAATTTTTTAATATTTTTATAATTTCTTCTCGCTCATCATATTCTAACTGATTGAGTTCTCGTGAAAATTTTAAGGTTGATTCGGGTTCAACATAAGCAATACTACCTGTTTTTGAATTTCCTAAAATTGAGCCTTTTACTTTTTTCCGATACATTGCTAAAACTGCCAAAACTCTTTTATTATCAACCACTGTTTCTCGAATATCATTTAAATAACCTAAATTTTGATAGAAAGTCATTGCTTGGGTAAAACTTTTATTAATTTTACTTTTAATATCTTGAATTTCTTTTCTGATTTCTTGAAGTTCAGGCGTTGCATTATCTTTAATTTCTCCATATTTATCAAACACATTATCAATACTTTGAATAATTTCCTTAGTAAATTCAACTGAACTTGAACGAAGGTATAAATGAGCATAAAAAACTTTAAATTTTTCAAAAAACCGAAGTAATTGATTTACATTTTCAGAAGTTTGTTTTATTTTTTTAAAACTTTCGGGTTCTAAAAAACTATTTTCAATCTTTAAATACTTTATTTCGTAATCTAAACTTTCAAAACTATGAGTAGGAATTGAATTATCACTACTTAACGAGAGCAAATACTCTTGCGTTTGTTTAAGTTGAAATATTAAATCTTCTATTTTAAAAAAAGGTTTAATTTCTAAAACTTTTGTTTTGCCTAACTCAGTAATGCAAATATTTGCAATAGTTTGTAAAATTGTTAAAAATTCTAAATCAATAATAGTTTTTTCTGTTATTTTCATCGTTTTTTAATGTCTAATTGCCAAGTTTAACAAAGCAGTAATTTTAAAAGATTATTTTTAGTTTGGCAATAAACAGACAAAAATATATACTTATAGCCAAATTGAAAATATTTTTTTATCTGTTTTTTATGTTTTTAAAGTAAAATTATCGTTTAAATAAAATATTACTATATTTTTGTAGATATAATGCCGATAATATGAATTTTACAAAAACCACAGAAGAGCCATCAAAATACAATAATTTAGAACAAATGTCTATAAATGAATTACTTACAAATATTAATTCAGAAGACAAAACCGTTCCTTTTGCTGTTGAAAAAGCTATCAAACAAATTGAAAATCTTATAAATGAAATAGTTTTAAAAATGCAAAACGGAGGAAGATTATTTTATATAGGGGCAGGTACTTCTGGTAGATTAGGGATTGTTGATGCCTCAGAATGTCCTCCTACATTTGGTGTTCCGTTTGATTGGGTGGTTGGGATAATTGCAGGAGGCGATACTGCCATCCGAAAAGCTGTAGAGTTTGCCGAAGATAGCACTACACAAGCTTGGATTGATTTGCAAGAATTTAAAATCAATACAAACGATGTAGTTATTGGTATTGCTGCCTCTGGCACAACACCTTATGTGATTGAAGGGTTGAAAAAGTGTAACGAAAATGATATTATAACGGCTTGCATTACTTGTAATAAAAATAGTCCGTTAAGCTTAGTAGCTAAATTCCCTATTGAAGTTATTGTAGGACCCGAATTTGTAACCGGAAGTAGCCGAATGAAGGCAGGAACAGCTCAAAAATTAGTTTTAAATATGATTTCAACTTCTGTTATGATAAAATTAGGCAAAGTAAAAGGTAATAAAATGATTGATATGCAGATGAACAATGAAAAATTAGTAAAAAGAGGCATTAAAATGATTATGGATGAGTTAAATTTTGATGAAGAAAAAGCAAAAAAATTATTAAATGAACATAAAAGTGTACGAAAAGTGTTAGAAATTTATAAATTTGAAAACTAATCAACTAAACAAAATGAAAAAAATTATTGGATTACTTATAATTTTGCTAATAAATATAAGTTGTAAAACCCAAACATCAAAAGAAAATATTGCATTAACAACTAAAAATACTCAAAAAATAAAAAAAATTCAACCTATTTATCAATTTATAGTAAAAGATATTAACGAAAAAGAGTTTGAATTTTCTCAATTAAAAGGTAAAAAAATAATGATTGTTAATACAGCTTCAGAATGCGGATTAACCCCACAATACAAAGAGTTAGAAAAGCTTTATACAATGTTTAAAAATGAATTTACTATTATTGGTTTTCCTGCTAATAATTTTGGAGCACAAGAACCCGGAACCAACGACGAAATTTCTAAATTTTGTTCCGTAAACTATGGAGTTACTTTTCCGATGATGCGTAAAATTTCAGTAAAAGGTGAAGATATGCATCCACTTTATAAATACTTAACAGCAAAATCATTAAATGGTTTTTCAGACAACGAAGTAAAATGGAATTTTCAAAAATATCTTATAAATGAAAAAGGGTTTTTAGAAGCGGTAATCGACCCTAAAACACCACCAACAGATGAATTTATTTTAAACTGGTTAAGCACAAATTAAATAAACCTTAAAAAGCACAATATGAATCGTAGAATTTTTTTTAAAAAATCATCGTTAGCAGTTGTTGGCACTACTGTTATTCCTTCGTTAGTCTTTTCACAATCAGAAGTTGTAGAACATTTTAAACGAAATAAAAAAGCTAAGAATATAATTTTTATGGTGAGTGACGGAATGAGTAGTGGCACTTTAAATATGGGCGATTTATACCTTAACCGAAAAACAGGAATAGGTTCTAATTGGTTAAATTTATACAAAGATAACAAAGTATCTCGTGCTTTGATGGATATGGCTTCGGCAAGTTCTATTGTAACCGATTCTGCTGCTGCAAGTTCGAGCTGGGGAGGTGGTAAACGAGTTAAAAATGGGTCGTTAAACATTGGTTTAAACGGAGAAGAACATCTACCTATTTGGCAAAAGTTTAAAAAAGCAGGTAAAATGGCAGGTTGTGTAACCACAGTTCCTATTACTCATGCAACTCCTGCTGGTTTTTGTGTGTATAGCAAAAGTAGAAATTCACAACCTGAAATTGCAGAAAAATATCTTGAATTACGCTTTGATATAATGATGGGGGGTGGTAATGAATACTTTGATAAAAACAAACGAAAAGACAGCAAAGATTTATACGAAGCCTATGAAAATGCAGGTTTTAATGTAGTAAAAACACGTAAAGCCATGCAAAATGTAGGATTTGACAAACCAATTTTAGGTGTTTTTTCAGATGAAGGATTGCCCTATAGCATTGATAGAGAATCAGATGCAAATTTAAAAGAAAACATACCTACTCTTGCAGAAATGACTCAAAAAGCTATTGAAAAAATGAAAAATCATCCAAAAGGGTTTGTTTTACAAGTAGAAGCAGGAAAAGTAGATTGGGCTGCACACGGAAACGATATTTCTGCATTGATATATGATCAAGTTGCTTTTGATGAAGCAATAAAAGTAGCCATGAACTTTGCCGAAAGCAACCACGAAACCTTAGTAATCATAACATCTGACCATGGAAATGCAAATCCAGGAGTTATTTATGGCAAAAATGCTAATGATAATTTTGACAATATTCAGAAATTCACACAAACAAACGAATGGATTTTGAATGGCATTACCAACGAATTTACTGCTCAAAAAGTGATAGAAAGGATTGAAAACGCTAATAAATTCAAAATTACGGACAATCAAGCACAAGAAATTTTAAGCTATTATCAAAACATAAAACAAGAAGACGGTTTGTATAATGCAAGGCATTTACCTTTAAAATTAACAGCCGAAATACAAAAAGAACATACCTCAGTTGGTTGGATAAGCCAAGACCATTCTGCTGATTATACCGAATTAGCAGTTTACGGACCTGGTAGTCATCTATTAAAACCATTTATAAAAAATACAGAAATGCACAAACTAATGCTTGATGCAGCTGAAATTGAAGATAAGTTTTAACAAAACACAATAATATTGTAAATTTGCATATAAAATAGTTATATTATAAGAGCAAAGTACATCAATCCGTTTACCGATTTTGGATTTAAAAAAATTTTTGGAAGAAGCCAGTAAGCCTTTAATTATTGATTTTTTGAATGCTCTATTAGAAAAACACGAAGCAACTTTGACGAACAGACATTGACAGAAAAGCGGTTTATGATATATATTGCGAAAATGAAAAAGAAGAAAAATTTATTGTAGAATTACAAAAAGCAAGGCAAAATTATTTTATAGAACAAACAATTTACCATTCAACTTTCTCTATACAAGAACAAGCAGAAAAGGTTATTGGGACTATAATTTAAAAGCTGTTTATTGTATCGGAATCTTAGATTTCTCTTTTGATGATTATGAAAATGAGCCAGAAAAAAGCGAGGTTGTTCATACCGTTACTTTAAAAAATCAAAATGGAAAACAATTTTATGATAAACTAACATATTTTTATCTTGAAATGCCTAATTTTAAATTACAAGAAAATGAGTTAAAATCACGGCTCGAACAATGGTTGTATTTTATAAAAAAAATTAGAATATTTTCAAAGTATCCTAACCATCTTTAGAGATGAAGTATTTAAAACAGCTTTTGAAACAGCCAAAATTGCTAATTTTAGACAAAAAGAATTAGATAGTTATCAAACTATTTTAAAATTTTTTAGAGATAATAAAACTGTATATGATTATGCTATTGTAACTGCAAAAGAAGAAGGAATGAAAGAAATTGCAAAACATTTAAAAGAAAAAAGATTAGATATAAGTTTTATAATAGAAGCAACTACATTAACAAAAGAAAAAATAGAAAAGCTATAAATTTATCTATGTAATCAAATACACTCTAATGTTATACCCAAAAAATACTTTAGCTCAAAGTATATTACAAATTTGCAAAGCAAAAAATATAAAAAATATTGTAATTTCACCTGGTTCTCGAAATGCACCTTTAATTATTGGTTTTACAAACGACTCGTTTTTTACATGTTATAGTATTGTAGATGAGCGTTCGGCTGGTTTTTTTGCATTAGGTATTGCACAACAAACGAGCGAACCCGTAGCTTTGCTTTGCACGTCTGGCTCGGCTTTGTTAAATTATTATCCTGCATTTGCAGAAGCTTTTTACAGTCAAATTCCGTTGATTATTTTATCGGCTGATAGACCTTTAGATAAAATAGATATTGGTGATGGGCAAACCATCAGGCAACAAAATGTTTTTGAAAATCATAGTTTGTATAATGCCAATTTAACCGAAAATGCAAGCAATAAAAATGAATTAGAAATATGTAAAGCAATTGATATTGCAAAAGAAGAAAAAGGCCCTGTGCATATAAATATTCCTTTTGAAGAGCCTTTGTATGATACTATTTTTGAGCCTACTATTAAAGTAAACATCACCAATTACAAGCCTATAAACACCAATAAATCAGCCAATTTTGATGATAAAATTTGGAAAAACTCTACTAAAAAATTAGTGATAATTGGCTCACAAAAACCAAATATTTTAAACAATAACTCCTTAGATATTTTAATAAACGACCCTTCGATAGTAGTATTAACAGAAACAACTTCAAATGTGTACCATGAAAATTTTATTTCAAGAATAGATGTTTTAATAACTTCTTTTACAGCTAATGATTTTGACAATTTTAAACCCGATTTGTTAATCACTTTTGGAGGAATGATAGTTTCAAAACGAATAAAATCTTTTTTAAGAAATTATCAGCCAAAACATCATTGGCATATTGATGAATTAAGAGCCTATAACACCTATAATTGTTTAACAAAACATTTTATAGAACATCCAAATTCATTTTTTAAAAGAATACCACATAATTATATATCAAGCAATTACAAATCTAATATTTTAAGTATTTGGGAGGAAATATTACGAAAACATCAACTTTTTACATCTAATGTTCCATATTCAGATTTTTATGTTTATGAAAATATTTTCAAACTATTGCCAAATACTACTCACCTACAAATAGGCAATAGTTCGGCTATAAGATATGCTCAATTATTTAAAAACAAACCTACATTTCAAGTTTTTTGTAACAGAGGAACTAGCGGAATTGATGGCAGTACTTCAACAGCAATTGGTGCTGCTATAATCAATAAAAAACCTACAATTTTTATTACCGGTGATATTAGTTTTTTTTACGATTCAAATGCTTTGTGTAACAATTATATTCCTAAAAACTTCAAAATAATTATAGTAAATAACTCAGGTGGAGGAATTTTTAGGATTTTACCAGGATTCCAAGAAACGGAAACTTTTACTACTTATTTTGAAACAAGTCATAAAAGAACAGCTAAATATTTTGCAAAAATGTATAATTTTGGCTACCAAACCATTAAAAATATAGCTGATTTTAAAAAAACATTTAACAAATTTATACTACAAAATAGTCAACCACAAATTTTAGAAATATTTACCCCTGAAAAAATAAATGATATAGTTTTGAAAGATTATTTTATATCACTTCAATAAAAAAACAATAATTTTGCAAAACATATTTTAAAAACTAAATTTTATAATTACGAATTGCCATTAACAACTTGTTTTTTTGTAAACAAATACCAATAATATAAGCAATTCCACAAGACCATTAAAAACAAATAAAATATTTATATATGAAATGGAAAGGTAGAAGACAAAGTGATAATGTGGACGATAGGCGAACCCTATCTCCCGGAAAGGTGGTAGCGGGTGGTGGTGTCATTGGTATCATTTTTTTATTATTACAACTATTTATGGGAGGCGACCAAGCCCAGCTGATACAGGAGTTTCAGAACCAAATGCAACAAGCTCCAACCCAAACCGAAGGTAGAGCATTAACCCAAGCCGAAGAAGAAATGGGCGAATTTGTAAAAACAGTTTTTGCTGATACCGAAGATATTTGGCATAAAATTTTTAACCAAAATGGAATGACGTATGTAGAACCAAAAATGGTTTTATTTATAGAATCGGTGCAAACGGATTGTGGAAGTGCCAGTGCCTCTTCAGGCCCATTCTATTGCCCAGCCGACCAAACTGTTTACATGGATTTATCATTTTTTGAGGAACTCAGAACACGTTTTGGAGCCAAAGGGGGCGATTTTGCCATTGCTTACGTTATTGCTCACGAAGTAGGGCATCACGTGCAAACATTGGTAGGAACGTCTAAAAAAGTGCGTCAAATTCAGCAATCAAAATCCGAAGCAGAAGCAAATAAATACTCTGTTGCTTTAGAACTTCAAGCTGATTTTTATGCCGGTTTATGGGCACATTATAATAAAAATTATTTGGATGTTGGTGATATTGAAGAAGCCTTGAGTGCAGCTCATGCTGTTGGAGACGATGCTATCCAAAGTAAAATGCAAGGGTATGTGGTACCCGATTCGTTTACGCACGGAACTTCGGAACAACGGATGTACTGGTTTAACAAAGGCTTTAAAACAGGCGACCTTAAACAAGGCGATACTTTTGACGAAATGTTTTAACGTTTCTGCATATAAATAATCGCATAAATAAACAAATAAAAAGGAGAATCTTACTCCTAAAAATGCTTTTATTTTCCGCATATGGGACTTCTAAAATGGTTTTATAATAAAAATAAATTTTTAGAATTCCACTATAATTTATATTTACAAATCAATTTGTATTGTTTGTAAAAAAGAAATACTTTTTTCAATATCATAATGCAAAATTCGATCTTCGGTAACCCTTGAAACTTCGGAACGGTAAGAACTTAAAAAATGTTCTAAAAATGGGCTTGTTCTTAGTGGTTTTCTGTATTCTATGGCCTGTGCAGCCGTAAAAAGTTCGATGGCTAAAATTCGTTCTAAATTCTCAATAATTCGGAGTGTTTTGGTGGCTGCATTAGCACCCATACTCACATGATCTTCTTGCCCATTACTCGAAACAATGCTATCGGTACTGGCTGGATTGGATAATTGTTTGTTCTGACTTACAATGCTCGCTGCTGTATATTGGGGTATCATAAACCCAGAATTTAAACCCGCATTATCCACTAAAAAAGGAGGTAAACCTCTTTGCCCAGAAATCAATAAATAGGTTCTTCGTTCAGAAATGCTACCTAATTCGGCTAAGGCTATGCCCAGAAAATCGAGTGCTAAAGCTATGGGTTGCCCATGAAAATTACCCCCAGAAATAATCAAATCATTTTCTACAAATATATTTGGATTATCTGTTACCGAGTTAATTTCGGTAGTTATTACTTTTTTCACATAGTCAATCGCTTCTTTTGAAGCTCCATGAACCTGTGGCACACAACGGAACGAATAGGGGTCTTGTACGTGCTTTTTTGGCTGTTCGATAATTTCACTACCTTCTAAAAATTCACTAATGCGTTGAGCCGTACCTATTTGCCCTTTGTGTGGACGAATCATGTGGATAAGCTCGTTAAAAGGCTCAATTCGTCCATCAAAACCCTCGAGCGAAAGGGCAGCTAAAACATCGGCTAAATAGGCATATTTACAACTTTTTAGAACTGAATAAACCCCATACGAACTCATAAATTGAGTACCATTAAGCAAGGCCAATCCTTCTTTTGATAGTAGTTGTATTGGTTTCCAATTAAATTTTTTTAAAACAACTTTTGCATTCAAAATTTCGTCTTGAAAATACACTTCGCCTTCGCCTAAAAGAGGCAACGAAAGATGTGCTAAAGGAGCCAAATCGCCCGAAGCACCTAACGACCCTTGCTCATAAACTACTGGTAAAACATCATTGTTATAAAAGTCTACCAATCGTTCAACGGTTTCTAACTGCACACCAGAATTCCCGTAGCAAAGCGATTGGATTTTAAGCAAAAGCATAAGTTTAACAATTATTTTGGGCACTTTATTGCCTGTGCCACAAGCATGCGAACGAACCAAATTTTCTTGTAATTGACTTAGTTTATCCGAGGATATTTTTACATTATACAATGAACCAAACCCAGTATTGATGCCATAAATAGCCTCTGTTTCGGCTTGTATTTTTTCGTCTAAATACGTTCTGCATTTTTGAATATTAACTTTTACTTCTTCTGAAAGTTCAATTTTTTTATGCTGATAGATGATTTCTCCAACCGTTTCAAGTGTTAATAAAGAGGTATTTACATAATAAATTTCCATGTTTTTTTAGTTTAAGGGGGCTTCTAAAAATTGATTTTGTAATAAAAATCAATTTTTAGAAGCCGCCCCCTTTATTATTTAATTATTCTAATTCAAAAATTTGTTCCACATCCCAGTTGGCTCTCACATCAATGCCTTTGGGATAATAAATTACTTCTTCGGGTTGTTTTTGTTCTAAGATATTACCCGTATCCCACATTCCGTTACCATTTTCGTCAATAATAACCCGTAGGGTATAAATTCTAGGTAAAATAGCATCAAAATACACGTCTTCGGGCTTGCTTAAAAAGGCTTGTTCCACCACCTCTTCTTTGTCTAAAATTTCGATGAGTAGCGGATATTTTTTAGCGTTTTTAATACTAATTTTTAGATTTCCATAATCTGAAAGCGAAGTAGTTCGAGTGCTAAAACTTAGAGTGTCATTTTGCGTTTCGTAGATGTCTGTAACTGCTTTGGGTAAAAGAGTAACTGTATATTTTTGGTTTTCTTCTTTCGGAAATTCTAACCAAAGTTTTTGATTAAAACCATCGTATCTTGATTTAAAAACCACTACACTTGAATCAGTTTTTTGAACCGAAATTAGTTGTTCGTTTATAGTTTTTAAAGGCGTAGAACTGTCGATGCTTATATGCTCTCTAAAATGCAAAACTCCCGCTTTTGTAGGGCTTATTTGCAGGCTATCTTTCTTTTTTAAGGTTTTTAGAACCACATTATAATCTTTAGAAAAACCATTGTTTTTAACCGAAATTCTAACTGAATCGGTTATGTTTTTAGGCAACCAAAGCATCACCGAATCTTTATCAGGAAATTTTGTAAGTTCGGTTTTAATATTTTTGTTCCTATGAGTTGCAGAAATGATTGTGCTTTCAAAAGTCCCTAAATATGGTATAATTATCTTGTTTTGTGTAAGTTGCGATGGTTTTTGTGCCTTAAATGTAACCTTTTCTTTAAATAAATTAAGTTTAAATTCTTTATCAGTAGGTAATTCTATTGCTTGATTTATGAAACCAATTTTATCATCTTTTGGGTCAAATTTATTGTTTTTATTTACGTCTTTCAAAGCAACAATTTTGTAAGTTCCTTGCTTAATGTTACTGATAGTAAAGGTTTTCAAACTATCAAGCGTATTGGTTATATACAAGGGTTGGTTTCTATAAACAGTAGAATCTGTATAGGTTTTAGCATCGTAAAGCATTACAGATACAAAGGTATCCGGCTCTTGGAATAAAGCATCTTTTATATAACCCGAAACCTGCAACGAATCGATATAACTACCCGTTGAAAAAACATATTTATATTGATTGACTGGATTTCCTTCGTTATTATCGGTTATGCTTTGCCCAAAATTTAAGGTATAAGTAGTGCTCGGCTGTAGCGTATCGGCAATTTGAACGGTTATGAACTTGCTTGCTATTCCTTTCGGATATACATCGGGTTGGTTTTTTAGCGGAGGTGAAACAATGAGTTGTTTATTTATGTCTTTTATTTTTATATATTCATCAAACGTAATTTTTATTGTTTTTGCCTGAAAATTAGTTGATAAATTTTGAGGAGTTGTAAATAAAATTTTGGGAGCTAACGTATCTTTAAAACCACCTGAAATACTACCACGCTTAGCACAATTTGCAAAAAAAAATGTACTAATAAGTAAAAAAATAATAATTTTTGTTCGTATCATTTGTTAGTTATATTACTTTGCAAAATAACTGAAATATATTTAAAAAAGTATTAAAAATTGTATAAATTATTTTTATAACCACATATAACTTTGATAATTAAAAAATAAATATCTTTGTTACACCAATTTTAAAGAGACTTCTAAAAATTAGTTTTCAAATGAAAATTTATAATTTTTAAGAAGTAGAAGGCAAAATTTAAAAAGAACTTTTTGTAATAAAAATAAATTTTTAGAAGTCCCTTTAATTACAATTTGCTATGAGATTTATAGATGTAAAAGCGAAAGACCAAAACGACAACTGGTTTAACTCAAGAAAAAAATGAAAACATATAATTCTAAAACAACAACATTTGACTACTTCACCGCTTGATATATTAAAAAAATATTGGAGCTTTTCTTCTTTTCGAAAACCTCAAACCGAAATTATTAATTCGGTTTTAGAAGGGAGCGATGCTTTGGTTTTAATGCCAACAGGAGGCGGAAAATCTATCTGTTATCAAGTGCCCGCAATGGTAAATGATGGGATTTGTTTAGTGATTTCGCCTTTAATTGCCTTAATGAACGATCAAGTAAATCAACTTAAAAACAAAGGAATAAAAGCCATCGCTCTCACGGGTAATTTAACCCTAAACGATACAGCTGACATTTTTGATAATTGCGAATTTGGAGGTTATAAATTTTTGTATCTTTCGCCCGAAAGGCTTCAAAATTATTGGATTTTAGAACGTATTAAAAATCTGAATATCAATTTGATAGCTATTGATGAAGCACACTGCATCTCTCAATGGGGGCACGATTTTAGACCCTCGTATTTGCAAATAAATGTATTGAAAGAAATTTTTCCTACCGTCCCATTTTTGGCAGTAACGGCTTCGGCAACGGCTCAGGTTCAGGCAGATATTCTAAAACAATTAAAACTAAAAAACCCTAAAATATTTACTACTTCTTTTGAACGAAAAAATATTGCTTATAAAGTAATTTCAACCGAAAATACTTTATATTTTTTGAAAAACGATTTAAAAAACAACCCTTCTATCAGTATTATTTATGTTCGAAACAGAAAAGCATGTGTCGAAATTTCAACTAATTTAAACGAATACGGAATTACTGCAACCTATTTTCATGGAGGTTTAACCTATGCTGAAAAAGAAAAAAATATGAACCTTTGGATGACCGAAAAAGTCAAAACCATAGTAGCTACCAATGCTTTTGGGATGGGGATAGACAAGCCAAACGTTCGGAAAGTTTTTCATACGCAAATGCCTGAAAATATTGAAAATTATTATCAGGAAGCAGGCAGAGCTGGTAGAGATGGAGAATGGGCAGAGGCTATTTTAGTTTTAAACCCTTCGGAAATAGATAGTTATACACATTTGTTTTTTAAAACAATTCCTACAGTTGCAGATACCAAACTGATTTACAGAAAGTTATGTAGTTATTTTCAAATAGGCTATGGAGAGCAACCCAGCGAAAGTTTTCCGTTTTCTATACAAAAATTTTGTCAAGTGTATAATTTTGATATTTTAAAAACCCTTAGTGTATTGCAATTTTTAGATAGGCAAAGCATTCTCTCCTTTGAAATTAGTACTTCGGAGAAATATTGGTTACAATTTACTGCCGAAAGTAGCGAAGTTATAGCATATTACGAAAAAAATATAGAAGACGAAGCTATTATAAATGCTATACTCCGAACCTATTACGGAATTTTTGACGAATCGGTTTCTATAAATCCATATAAAATTGCCGAACAAACCAAATTAACCTATATCAATATAATCAACTGTTTAGAACGTTTACAAAAAAGCGGTTTAGCAGAGTTTAAAAATTATCATAACGATAGTCTTGTAACGTTTATGGAAATGCGTGAAGACGACCGCACCATCAACCGAGTGTCAAGAAATTTGGAGCAACAAACAGACCTTAAAAAAGAACAATTAAAAGCAATTTTGCAGTATATAAACGATGATAGTGGTTGTAAAAGTGCCTTTATTCAAGAATATTTTGACGAAAAAAAGCATAAAAAATGTGGTATCTGTTCGTATTGTTTAAACAACGAAAAACCTACGATAAAAATAGATAAAATAGCACACAAAATTTTAGAATTTCTCTCAAATAGCCCTTCCTCTGTTGCCGAAATTGAGCAACATCTAAAATTAAAATCAGCAGAAGTGCTTACAGCTGTTGAAATTCTTTTAGAACATCAAAAAATAAAACTAATTGTGGGTAATAAATTAGCAATATATGATACCTTGAATTAATAATAACCTGCTTTTTTAGACAGCTTTTAAATATTTATTGTTAAGAGAACTTCTAAATACTGGTTTAGTAGTAAAAATTAATTACTTTTATGAAGTGGAAGGCAAAATTTAGAAAAATTTTTTTGTAATAAAAATGAATTTATAAGCCCTTAGTCTGCTATCGCTTAAATTCCATTAGTAGGTACTAAATTCAAGTTTATTTTTTTTATCTTTGAACTTTGGTGCATAACTGAAAGTTTCGGCATTCAAAGTCCACAACCTTGCTTTGACTTGCTACTTTGTGCATTTTAACAGTCCCGCAAAACAATTGGTTAAGGATATGTTGAAAAAAATACAAAATATGAAAGCGAAGAATCGTATATAAACATGGAAAAATTACGAATAATTTTTATGGGAACTCCCGATTTTGCCGTAGGTATTTTAGACGAAATATACCATGCAAATTACACGATTGTTGGTGTGATAACCGCACCAGACAGGCCTGCGGGCAGAGGGCAAAAAGTAAGTATTTCAGCGGTAAAAAAATATGCTTTAGAGAAAAATTTAACCCTTTTACAACCAACAAATTTAAAAAACGAAACATTTTTAGCCGAACTTAAAAATTTAGAAGCAAATGTGCAGATAGTGGTTGCTTTTCGAATGCTCCCAGAAGCTGTTTGGAAGATGCCAAAATACGGAACTTTTAATCTCCACGCTTCTTTATTACCCGATTATAGAGGTGCTGCACCCATCAACTGGGCAATTATCAACGGAGAAACACAAACAGGCGTAACTACTTTTTTTATAGACGAAAAAATTGATACAGGAGCCATAATTTATAACGATGCAACGGCTATTTTGCCCAACGAATCGGCTGGAGAATTGCACGATAAATTGATGAATTTAGGTAAAAAGACTGTTTTAAAAACATTAGATAGTATTGAAAAACAAGATGTTAAAATAATTTTACAGGATAAAAATAAGCATTTTAAACAAGCCTATAAGCTCAACAAAGAAAATTGTCAGATTAACTGGCAAAAAACAGGTGCCGAAATACATAATCTTATCAGAGGATTATCGCCTTACCCTGCCGCTTGGACAATTTTTACCGATGGAACAAATGAATGGAATGTGAAGATTTATGAAACAATATTTGAAAAAAGTTTGCATAATTTTGAAGCAGGAACGATACTTTTAGATAAAAAAGAATTAAAAATTGCAAGTAAAGATGGCTATTTGAATGTTTTAAGTTTACAATTTTCTGGTAAAAAGCGTTTGCAAACCGTAGATTTTTTAAATGGATTTACAAAACTATCTAAATTTTATGCGAAATAACACCTAATAATTGCACTTACTAATGGAATTTAAGTTAGTAAGATAGAGCAAAGAGTGGCTAATATGGGTTTGAAAATCGAGTATGGCACAAGCCGAGAATTTTTCAAAACAATATCCGAACTGATTGAAGCGATTGAAAAAATTGAAACTACAAACAAGATTCGTTGGTGGATAAATATAAACTGCTTTATTTCAAATCAATTATTAAATTAGACTCTATTTCAAAAATTAAAAACATTTCGGTTTCAACTCAAAAAGAAGTTATTCAGAAAACATTTTGGCAGTCGTTACTGGCTAATATTTGGAAAATATTATTTTTTATTGTTTTGGTTCTTTGGATATTGGGAATTACACCAAAATTTATTATTTCAAAAGTGTTTTTAGATTGTACCATTATTATATTTTTTGATTGTGCCTCACAGAAATGTGAGGTTTTTTTATAAAAAAATGATTATTTTTAAAATAAATTTATACAATAACAAAATTGTTATTATCTTTGTAGTGTAAAAAAATAAGAGATATGAAAATAAGTAAAGAAAGAAAAGAGTTAGAAAAAGATTTGATTTTATAGTTGAGGTACATTAAAAATATTGCACCCGATTCAAGAGAAAAATTTGATTTAATAATTCAAAAAAATGTAGAAAAATTAAAAGAACTGGGGGAAATAAACCTCCCTTTTTGGGGAATTAAAATATAAAATTATGTTAGACGAAATTAAAAAATTAAAGGAAAAATATCAAAATACTGAAAACGAAAAAGATATTTCAAAGATAAGAACCGAAATGAGAGAATTGTTTAAAGACAATCCTGATGAGTTTGCAGAGTCGATGGTAGAATGTATGAAAGAAAGCAATCAAATAGCGGACGAATTGATTTTGAAGCAAAAACTGGAGGAGGTGTTGCCTATCATTTCAGTATCTTATTTGGCAAAAAATTATTTCAAAAAAACTCCACAATGGTTTTACCAAAGATTAAATGGCAATAGCGTGAATGGTAAAGAGGCACATTTTACTCATAATGAATTAGAAACTTTGTCGGTTGCACTTAAAGAAATCGGACAAAAATTAAGCACATCGGCATCTCTTATTTTTTGACGAGAATTTTAGTGCTTGATTAGAACCCCTCTTTTGAGGGGTTTGTTGTTTTTAAAAATCGGGTTGTTTGCTTTCAAGTTCTTTTTTTATTTTCTCTACATCTTCAATACTTTCCGGAATATTTGCCTCGCTTTCACAAACGGTTAAATTTTTAATGTTGTACGCTGGGTTAATTGGAATTACATCCCATTGTATTAATTCGCTTAAAATCGCTTTTAAATGGTTTAAGTGTTTATTGTGTGCATTGTTTGACCATTTTTTTAATTCTTTTGCTTTTTCGATTATCAATTTTATGTGTACTCTTTTCGTGTCAACAATTTTCAAATGCTGTAAACCTACTTTTTTTGTAGCTTCTTGAATAAACCGAACCGTTCCGTTATAGCTCGAAAAAGTTTTAGGATTTATATTTTGTTTTTTCTTTTCAATAGCAAAATCAAGTGAGTCAATAAACGATAATTCACTTTGCTTATTTACAATATCCGGTATATTTGGATTCCATCCACTTTTTAGCTTTTCCAATAAAAGGCGACTTATTGATTCGGCTTCTACTAATCTTTTGGAATAATCTTTAATGTAGTTGATTCCATATTTATAACGAAAGATTTTACCATCATATCGAAAATAAACATACCACGCTTTATTTAAGTCTTCAAACTTAACAATCTTTGGAGTTGTGTAAATTGGTTTCATTTTAATTTGTTTAAAAAATTAAAATGTTTGCGGAATATTTAAAACCAATTTTTAGGGTGCTTTTTGTACACTTTTTTTATAAAAAAAATGGGAAGTATTGATTTTACTATACTTCCCAAGTTTCAGCGGAGAAAGAGGGATTCGAACCCCCGGACCTGTTACAGTCAACAGTTTTCAAGACTGCCGCAATCGACCACTCTGCCATTTCTCCAAATCAAAATCATTACCGATTTTGAGAGTGCAAATATACAATAAGTTTTTATATTTTAAAAAAATTCTTTTTAAAAAAATAATTTAAGAATTATTCCCAAAAATTGCAAGTGATTTTCTTGCATACTAAAAATGCTTTTTTATGAGTTTTTTTTTGATGA
>CAYXAF010000038.1:0-21900 GCA_964463035.1 uncultured Flavobacterium sp. | reverse complement strand
TGCTCTTCCTCAGGTAATACATTGGTAATGGTATCAACAAAATCGCCTAAAATAGATGTAAATCGAGAGTGAATGGCTATTCTTTGAGTTGGTAATTGTAAATTAGTTAGAGATTTTTTTAATAATTCTGATTTTTTAAATAATTCTTGAAACGATGCCGACCATATTTTTTTTTGTTCATCTTCAGTGCTATTTGGGAATAATTTTGATACAAAATCAATATTACAATAAATAAAATATTTTTTACACAATTTTTTCTTATTGAAAAATTTTAAGGGTTCAAAGCCAAATTCTAACATTAAATATAGAAATTCTGTATTAAAAAAATTCCATTTCATATCCTCTTCTGTTGCAATCCAATCAATTAAATTTGGTTCAATAAATGTTTGTAAAAAATAAGGGTCTGGATGATAAATTTTAAAATCTGCATTAATTTTTTTTGAAATTTCATAAAAAGAAACAATCCCTTTTAATCTATCAACTAATCCTCCATGCTGGCTAAAACCATCAAAACAAATGATTAGTGTAGTTCTTTTATTTCTATTTAAAAATGAAAATCTATGTAGATTATACAAATATAACAGTCGCTTTCTAATTGGATTTCTAAGTTTTGATTTGATTTTTTGAATCATACTATTTTGAAAGTTTTCGTAAATAATCTCCATAACCGCTTTTACCGTATTTATCAGCAACTTTAAGCAGTTGTTCTTTGTTTATAAAACCTTGTCTATAGGCAATTTCTTCGATACAGGATATTTTAAAACCTTGTCTTTTTTCAATTACTTTTACAAATTCGGAGGCTTCGTGTAAAGAATCGAAAGTTCCGGTATCAAGCCAAGCGGTTCCTCTTCCTAAAACGCCTACTTCGAGTTCATTCATTTCTAAATAAACTTTGTTTATATCAGTAATTTCGTATTCGCCTCTGGCAGATGGTTTCAGGTTTTTAGCTATTTCTACTACTCTATTATCATAAAAATAAAGACCTGGAACAGCATAATTTGATTTAGGATTTGTAGGTTTTTCTTCTATCGATTTTGCTTTTAATTGCTCATCAAATTCTACTACTCCATAGCGTTCTGGGTCTGATACTTGGTAAGCAAAAACACAGCCCCCAGAAGGATTTACTTTGCTTTGCAATAGTTGTTTTAACCCTGCTCCATAAAATATATTATCGCCTAAAACTAATGCTACACTATCACTTCCTATAAATTTTTTGCCTAAAACAAATGCTTGAGCGAGTCCATTAGGCACTTCTTGAACTACATATTCAAACCTACATCCAATATCCGAACCATCTCCTAAAAGTTTTTTAAAAGCCTCTTGGTCGTGTGGGGTTGTGATAATTAAAATTTCTTGAATACCTGCCATAATCAATACTGATAATGGATAGTAAATCATAGGTTTATCATAAATTGGCATAAGTTGTTTGCTCACAGCAATAGTTAATGGATATAACCGTGTGCCTGAACCTCCGGCTAAAATGATACCTTTCATTTTAAATACTTTATAGCGATAAACTGTCAAGTTTAACAAGGTTATTGTTTAATTCCTTGTTTACTTAAGCGCAAATTTAATAATTTATTTTCAAACTCACAAGGTTTTATTTAAACCCAGATTGCGGCACATTCAACTAATAATCGCACTTACTAGTTGAGTTTAAGTTTCCTTTTCTAAAAAAATATTATTCAAAATTGAATCTCAAAGTTCACAAAAAATTGTGTTTATAACTTGAATCCGCTTAATTTTTGGATTGTAATAAAGAAAAAATTACTGATAAAACGTATGTAAAGTTCATTTGAAAGTTTACAAAGGGTTTATAGAATTCTTGAAATCTGAATTAAAAATCGAATTTTTTAATAAAATTTGTTATTAAATATTTATTTTTAAAGTCTTTTGTATTACTTTTGTCTTATGAAAATTGAAAAATATATATCAGAATTATTATATCGCTATTCTTGCGTGATAGTGCCTGGGTTTGGTGCATTTGTAACCGAAATTCGCTCGGCTTATTTTGATGAGAAATTAAGTGTTTTTTATCCTCCACAAAAAATTATTCGTTTTTCTGCACATATTAAATCAAACGATGGTCTATTAGCTAATGAAATTGCTTTAAGCGATAATATTTCATATGAAAAAGCACTTGTAAAAATCGAAACAGCCGTTTTGTATTGGCAAAATGCCTTAAAAATTGATAATAAAATAACACTTGAAAATATAGGCGATTTTTACCAACCTTTTGAAGGTTTACTTACTTTTGAGCCTTTTACCTCTGTTAATTATTTAACCTCTTCGTTCGGGTTGCAACCTTTGTTTAGCCCAAAAATTAAACGAGAAATTAAAGAAATTAGTCCTATAAATACTCCATTAACTACCCTAAAAATCTCAACCGAAGAGCCCAAAACCAAGCGTTTTTCTTTTATAAAATATGCAGCTGTTTTTTTGCTTTCAGCTTCTTTAGTTGTAACTTTATATAATTCATATACTACGTTTGATTTTTCGACTAAAGAAACCATAAACGAAGCAACTTTTTTTAGTGTTCCTACGACAACTGCTAAAAAAACATTAAAATTTCATATCGTGGCAGGCGTTTTTAAAAGTATAAAAAATGCTGAGGTTAAAAAAAAACAGATAGAAACCGAAGGTTTTGAAGCGGTAATTGTAACCCGAAACAACGGAACTTTTTCTGTTTTATACAAAAGCTTTCCTACTTATACCGAGGCACAATATAATTTAACACAAATTAAAAACAACCAAAACCCAGAAGCTTGGTTGCTTATTGAAGATTTGTAGTAATTATTTTGCATCTTAACTTGCTGTCTTATTTTTGTGGAGTATAATAAATAATACAAAAAAATCCTCACGAAATGTGAGGATTTTTATCGGACATTAATAAAAAAAAATCTAACATTTATGATAAAAATCATCTTTTAATTTTTAACTTTTATTTAATCTTGTGCAAAACTATAAAAAATATAACCTATGAGTTCAAGTTATTCATTAACACCAGCAGAATTAGATAATTTCAAAAAAAATAGTTTTTTAGGCCCTTATGACTTAATAAAGTCAGAAGAATTACCTGCATTTATTAAAAAATGTAAAAAATTCCCATCGCATGTTGCTCCTTGGGAAAAATCAGTTCATGCTTTAATGCCAGAAATGCTCGAAATTGCCACTCGCCCACAATTACTGGATAAAGTAAAATCAATTCTAGGGAACGATGTAATTTTATGGGGTTCGCAAATTATTGTAAAAAAACCAAGTTTAAAACACGAGTGGCACGTAGATGTTGAAACGATGAATTGGGGAGGTTTAACGTGTTGGGTACCTCTTGAAAATGCTTTTAAAAGTATCAGTGTAATTACTGGTTCGCATGATTTTAAAGTGAGCCCACAAGAACTTCACAAAAAAGGAATCCTAAACTATTTTAATGATGGAGAAGTTTTGCGAGAAGCCAAAAAACTAAACCCAGATTCAGAAATTATTGTGCCTGAAATTATGCCAGGTCAGGTAGTAATGTGGGATGGCCCAAATTGGCATTCTGCCATAAATAATACCAATAAAATTAGAGTTGTCATGATTATGCAGTTTTCAACACCTGATAAACTAATCAGACAACCCAAAAATTTTGACTATCCAAATACTAAATTTTTTGATAAACCCGTTCCTTGTGTATTAGCAAGCGGACAAGACAATTATAAAATTAATTATATGATAAAAAAAGAAGATTCTGGAAGCCTAAAATTATGGCTAAAATACAGATTCTTAAGTTTATTTAAATTTTATCATACTAAAAATATATTAAGACCTTTGTATAGAAAATTTTTCCCTTTAAATACAGAAAGATAATAGTTTTATAAACCCATAATCAATTAAAATTTTGCCGAATAAAGTAAGGTTAATCACAATTTTTTGTTTTTAATTTTTACTTTATTCGGTTTTTTCTTTTAATTATTTAATTTATTGTTTAACTTTGTGAAATTCATAATTTTGAAGCTATAACTACACATAAAGTAACTAACAATTTAATTTTTTAGATTTGGAATATATAAGCGTATTAATAACTACATTTAATGTTGAAAAATATATTTCAAAATGTATAACTAGTGCTCTTCAGCAAAAAACAAATTACACTTTTAAAATAGTAGTTTTAGATGATTGTTCTACTGATACTACGGTTGAACAAATTAAAAACATCATCAATAATCACCCAAAAGGAAATTTAATAGAACTCCATCAAAATACTATAAATTTAGGAGTTGTAAAAAATGCTAAAAAAATAATTGGGTTAGCAAAAACTCCTTATATTGCCATTTTAGATGGAGATGATTATTGGGTAGATGATAAAAAATTAGAAAAACAATGTTCCTTTTTAGAAAAACATGTAAACTTTAACATCTCTGTTGGTTTAGTTGAAAGCTACTATGCAAAAACAAATAAACGCAAGATTTTTATTGATGGTTGGCATATAGAAAAGCAAACAGAATATGATATTTTAGATTATATAAAAAGCCCGTTTTCTCAAAATTCAACTTATTTTTTTAGAAATCATATAGAATTTCCTGATTGGTATGATGGTTTACAATCAAACGATGCAACAATATTTTGTTTAGCAGCTAAAGATAAAAAAATAAAATATTTTAAAGAAGTATTTAGCGTTTATAGAATTCATCAGGATAATTATTCTTCTAAGAAGAAAAATAAAGAAAGTTATCAAAAAACAAATTATTTTTTAAAAAATATTGACAAACACACAAATTATAAGCATCATAAGAGCATTGTAATTCGTAAATGGATAAACAAAATGTATTATTTTAATAGCGTTTTAAAAAATTTTTTTTTAATTGATTTTTTAATAAAAGCAGCAATTGTTTTTTTGTTTTTCTTTAATAAAATTTTTATAAAAACAAACAAAAATTAAAAAATGTATAAGCCTGATATTTCTATAATAATTCCTGTTTATAATGCAGAAAAATATATTGAAAAATGTTTAGATAGTATATGTTTTCAGCCGTATAGCAAAATATCTTTTGAAATAATTGCCATAAACGATGGTTCAACAGATAATTCGTTAAAAATTTTAGAAAAATATGCTCAAAAAATAAAAAATATATACATTGTAAATCAGCAAAATAGTGGTGCCGGTAAAGCAAGAAATATAGGTATAGAAAAAGCCAACGGAAAATATATTTGGTTTGTAGATTCTGATGACTACATAAGTGAAAATGCTTTTGAAAAACTTGACAAATTTATTAAAAATGATTACGATTTTGTAGTGTTTAATTATAATTTTTTAAACATAAAAAACAGGCTTTTCTCTATTTGTAATTTACCAAAACAATCTAAACAAACTATTAATTATTACTTTTTAAACACTAACGCATTGTATTTATGGAAACATTTATACAAAGCAGAGATTATAAAAAAAAATAATATAAATTTTATAAACGGGATTAAGAATATTGAAGATTTTGAATTTAATATTAAATTTTTTCTGCATATAAAAAGTATTTATTTTTTAGATGCTTATTTATATAATTATTTTGAAAATTCTTTATCTACATCAAGAAACAAATCTACTGAAAACATTATAAAAATCGCAAATGATAGTAAAATTGTCCATTTTAGTCTACAAAAATTAGTTCAAGAAATAACAAACAAAACTCAAAAAGCAATAGTTAGGCAATTATTAAACAAAAGCATTATTGGCTTTTTTTATAGTTTATTTATTGCAAATTATGATTTAAAAATAGTAAATAAATTTTATCAAACGTATAAAATTGAAAAGTTATTACCAGCACATATAAAAAATGTAAATTTAAAGTATTTTATATTTGAAAAAATAACCAATTATGAAACTTTATATTTTATACTAATAAAACTATATCGTAAATTTAGAAATTAATGATCCCCTATATCCTAATATTTTTAATTGCTACCTTTTTATATTATTTTGAAGATTATATAAAAAATAAAAAAAATTTGTTCTGGCTTTTTGCCATCTCATTAGCCTGTTTTATTGGATTTAGAGATATGTTAGGCGGTTTTGATGTATATATATATGGAGAGGTTTATGAAGCTAATTCAGATTTGATTTTGATATACGAACCCTTTGAAATTGGCTTTAGGCTATATTTTTACACGCTAAAACTCATAAATGCCGATAGGTATTTTATGTTTTTTATAACAGCATTTATAACAATTGTTGTTCAGTTTTTAATAATAAAAAAACACACACCTATTTACTTATTATTTTTTCCCTTATTCATACTATTCGGAAAGTTTACAATTATGGATTTTGTTTACTTACGACAAGGTTTAGCAATATGTTTAATTTGGTTTTCAATTAGTTATATAGAAAAAAGAAAACTAATACCTTTTATACTCATCGTTTTAATAGCTAACACATTCCACAAATCAGCAATATTATTCTTGCCAATGTATTTTTTCTACAACTTTAGCTTGTCAAGTCTAAATATGATTGGGATATCAATAAGCACACTTATAGTAGCCATAACACCGCTTTCAGCATTTGTTTTTGGTAAAATTTTAAATTTAACAGACGATGAAAAACTTGTCAACTATATAACAGAAGGTAATAACCCTGTCAATATATATTATCTAATAGAAGTAATTGTAATTATTATTTTAATACTATTTTTTAAAAATAAATTTTATGAAACACAAAAAGGAAAACTTGTTTTAAACGGAATGTTTCTTTATATATTAGTATCCTTGCTCTCATTAACCAACGCAACATTTGTTCGTTTTGGGTGGTATTATTATTTTTTTGTAATTATCGGATTTACCTATATTTATAATTTTATAGAAGCCCCAAAACAAAAAGGGCTTTTTAAGAATATTACATTTCTTTATTTTTCATTAATATTTTTCAGAATAGTAATAATTTGGGACGGAGGCGATCTTTTGCCATATAAATCAATTTTTGAAGATTACGAACGAGGAGGAATGTGGGAATTTATGGAATACAGAACAAAATAAATAAAATGGTAACAATTTTTACACCAACTTATAACAGAGCAAATTTATTGCCAATACTTTATAAAAGTATTTGTGAACAAACCAACAATAATTTTGAATGGATTGTTGTGGATGATGGTAGTACAGACAACACAAAAGAAATTTTAGAAAATTTTATAAACGAAAAAAAAATTCCAATAAATTATCAAATTCAACAAAACAAAGGAAAACATTTTGCTATAAATAAAGGAGTTTCATTAGCTAAAGGAGAGTTGTTTTTTATAGTTGATAGCGATGATTATTTACCTCAAAAAGCTGTTGAATGGATCAATTTTTATTATCAAAAGAATAAAAATTTAACAAATATTGGGGGGGTTGCTGGCAGGCGAGCTCATTTTGATACCACTATAATTGGATTTCCAAAATTCTTTAATCCTATATTTTGCAACGCATTAGACATCCGATATAAACACAAAATACAAGGTGATTTGGCAGAGGTATTTTTAACAACCGTTCTTAAAGAATTTTCGTTCCCCGAAATCGAAAACGAAAAATTTTGTCCAGAAGCTTTGCTTTGGAATAGAATTGCACAAAAATATAAACTACTATATTTTTCAGAAAATATCTACTTTTGTGAATATATACCCGAAGGTTTAACCTCAAAAATTGTAAAAATACGAATGACATCGCCCATTGCTTCTATGATTTGCTATAGCGAACTTTCAAAATATAAAATTCCATTTATCCAAAAAATAAAAGCAGTTGTAAACTTCTGGAGATTTTCATTTAATTCAAACCTAAAATTTATAAAAAAAATAAACTTTTTACCAAATATTATAGGAATACTTCTATTACCTCTTGGATTTGCAATGTTTATGAATGATAAAATAAAAAACAAATGAAAATTTTACATGTTATAAACGGATTAGGAACAGGTGGAGCAGAAAAATTATTGCTCGAAACACTGCCAATTTACAACTTAGAAAAAAATATAACCGTAGATTTATTACTTCTAAACGGAAACGAACACCCTTTTTTAACCCAACTAATAAAAATAAATTGTTGCAAAGTATTTACCTTAGGATATTCATCGGTATATAATCCATTTTTAATCTTTAAAATTATTCCATATCTAAAGAAATATACGATAGTTCATGTACATCTTTTTCCTGCACTATATTGGGTAGCTTTGGCAAAATTGCTTAGCTTTTCAAAAATTCAATTGATTTTTACAGAGCATAATACAACCAATAGGCGTATGAAAATGCCTGTTTTTAAAGTGCTCGATAAGTTCATATACAGCCAGTATAAAAAAATAGTAACCATTTCTAAAAAAGTTGATTTTGAAATAAAAAAGTATTTAAATTTAAAACCAAACCAAAACATTTTAATACAAAATGGTATCAATCTTCAAAATATATTTAATGCTCAAAAAAACAATGCAATTATTCAGGAATTTCAACTAAATTCTAAAAAAATAATAATTCAAGTTTCACGATTTGAAGCACAAAAAAACCAAAAAACACTCATAAAAGCAATGAAATATATGCCCGATGAAGTTGTTTTACTTCTAGTTGGTTCGGGAGTTTTGATAGAAGAGTGCAAAACATTGGTAAGGAATTTAAATTTGTTAGAAAAGGTGCACTTTTTAGGCATTCGGACCGATGTTCCGAGTCTTTTAAAAACAGCCGATTTTGTAGTTCTATCCTCCCATTACGAAGGCTTATCGCTATCAAGTGTAGAGGGCTTGGCATCGGGCAAACCATTCATAGCATCTAATGTACCAGGATTAACCGAAGTAGTTGAAGGGGCAGGTTTATTATTTAAAGATAATGATGAAGTTGAATTAGCAAATTATATTAAAAACTTACTAAATAATCAAGAATTTTATAATGAAACAGTTCAAAAATGTATTGAAAGGGCTAAAAACTTTGATATACAACTAATGGTTGAAAAACATATAGAACTTTATAAAACGTTATGAATCGTAAACCTAAATTAATACGAACTTCAACAGTAGCAATGTCGTTAGACATATTACTAAAAGGACAATTATCTTTTTTAAATAAATATTATAATGTAATTGCGGTTTCGGGCAAAGATGAACATCTAAAAAATATAGAAATACGAGAAAAAGTACATATAAAATCTATAAAAATTGAACGAAAAATTAGCCCTTTAAAAGATTTAGTTTCATTATTTAGGCTATATATTTATTTTAAAAAACAAAAACCAAAAATTGTTCATTCTATTACCCCAAAAGCAGGTTTGCTTTCTATGATTGCAGCTTATTTTGCAGGAGTTCCTATCCGAATTCATACATTTACGGGTTTGATTTTTCCGTATAAAAAAGGAATTTTTCAAGCATTATTGATAACTATGGACAAAATACTTTGTAAATTTGCAACGCATATAATTCCAGAAGGACAAGGAGTGAAAATGATTTAATAAAATTTAAAATAACTAAAAAACCACTCGAAATTATTGGTAACGGAAATGTAAACGGTATAGATTTAGAATATTTTAATCCAAATTTATACAACAAATCTCAGCTTAGAGAAAAATATTCGTATAAAAAAAATAATTTTGTTTTTATATTTGTAGGACGATTGGTTACCGATAAAGGCATTAATGAATTAATAAATACCTTTGAAAAAGTAAGTCAAAATAATTCAAATTTTAAATTACTTTTAGTTGGAACTTTTGAACCCAAATTAGACCCTTTAAAACCTGAAACTATTTTAAAAATAAATCAAAATAAAAACATAAACCATGTAGGTTATCAGGCAGATATTCGTCCTTTTTTGGCACTTGCAGATGCCTTTATATTTCCGAGTTATAGAGAGGGTTTTCCAAATGTTATTTTGCAAGCAGGTGCTATGAATTTGCCTTGTATTGTAACCAATATTAGTGGTTGTAATGAAATTATCACTGACCATAAAAACGGTTTAATAGTTGAACCCAAAAATGAAATCGATTTAGAAAATAGTATGCTAAAATTGTATAATGATACAGCACTTTACAAAACTTTTCAAAAAAATTCAAGAAAAAACATAGCCCAAAAATATAATCAATTTACTATTTGGAACGGCTTGTTGCAAAAATATAAAACAATAGAAAATATATAGATGTATAACCTTTTTTTTAAAAGAATTATCGATTTTTTGGCTGCATTGCTCGGATTTATGATGTTTTTACCTGTTTTTTTGGCAGTTACATTTTTGTTATATATTGCCAATAACGGAAAACCATTTTTTTTTCAAAAAAGACCAGGTAAAAACGAAAAAATATTTTCAATTATCAAGTTTAAAACTATGAACGATAAAAAAGATGCTGAAGGAAAATTGTTGCCAGACAAAGATAGATTAACAAAAATAGGTTCGTTTGTAAGAAAAACATCTCTTGATGAAATTCCACAATTAATAAATGTGATAAAAGGAGATATGAGCCTTGTAGGACCACGACCTTTACTTATTCAATATTTACCATTATATAACAAATATCAAAAAAAACGGCACAATGTAAAACCAGGAATAACCGGTTGGGCACAAGTAAACGGAAGAAACGCAATAAGTTGGCAACAAAAATTTGAATATGATGTTTGGTATGTAGAAAATTTAAGTTTTTTTATAGATATAAAAATACTACTTAAAACATTTTTAAAAGTTATTAAATCAGACGGGATTTCTGCACAAAATTCTGTTACAATGGAAGTATTTAATGGAAACTAACATAATTTTATACGGAGTTGGTGGGCATGCAAAAGTAGTTTTAGATTGTATAGAAGCTCAAAATAATTTTAAAGTTGTAAAAATTTTAGATGATAATAAAACTGTATCAGAATTTAGAGGTAAGGATGTTTATCACCCTTTAAAAGATGAGTTTTTTACAGAGCCAATATTTATATCAATAGGGAGTAATGCAGTTAGAAAAAAAATAAACGATATATACCACCCTAAAAGCCCTGTAATTATTCATCCTTCAAGTGTTATTTCGTCTTCTGTTATTATAAAAAGTGGAACAATTATAATGCCAAATGTTGTTATAAATGCTGATTCAAAAATAGGGAAGCATTGTATTATAAACACTTCAGCTGTTGTAGAACACGATTGTGAAATAGAAAATTATGTACATATTTCTCCCAATGCAACACTATCAGGAAATATAAAAATTAATGAAGGTAGTTGGATAGGAGCAGGAGCAGTTATAAAAAACAATATAAATATAGGTAAATGGTCGGTAATTGGGGCAGGTGCAGTAGTCGTTAATGATGTGCCCGATTATGCTGTTGTGGTTGGTAATCCTGCCAAAATAATTAAATATAATTCATTGGATTTTATAAAACAATAGTAAAATTGCACTATAAGAGTGCATTTTTTATTATATTTGCATTTTATACGATACAATATGAATGAATGATTTATTTATATATTCAAACAAGCTAATCAATGAAGTTAATACAAAATTTGCTCGATATTTGTTTGATAAGGTTAATTGGAATAATAGGTTAATAGGCATTATAGGGGCAAGAGGAGTCGGTAAAACCACCTTAGCCTTGCAGCATATAAAACTACACTTAGCGAATGAAAAGTATTTATATGTTACTGCTGAAGATTTTTATTTTACACAACATAAGTTAATTGATTTAGCAAACGATTTTGTTAAATTAGGAGGAAAATACTTGATTATAGATGAAATTCATAAATATCCTGATTGGTCGAGAGAGTTAAAATTAATTTATGATTATCATAGTAAATTATATATTATTTTTATAGGATCATCAATCCTTGATATTAAAAAAGGTAATGCAGATTTGAGTAGAAGAGCAATAATTTATGCGATGCAAGGAATGTCTTTCAGAGAATACTTACGTTTTTTTCATCAAATTGATTTAAAAATATATGATTTACAAGAGATTTTAAATAATAAAGTTGATAGTTCAAGCCTTAAACATCCCTTACCATTATTTAATGATTATTTAAAAAATGGATATTATCCTTTTTCAAAAGAAAACGATTTTAGCATACGTTTACAACAAATTATTAATCAAACTTTAGAAGTGGATATCCCTACTTTTGCTAATATGAATATTTCTACAGGCAGAAAACTCAAACAATTATTAGCCATCATAGCAGCAAGTGTTCCGTTTAAGCCCAATATGTCGAAAATTGCAGAAATGTTAAGCATTAGTAGAAACAATGTTACAGATTATTTACAATATATAGAGGAAGCAGGTTTAATAAACCAATTAAAGACTTCCACACAAGGAGTTAGAGCACTCGGAAAAATTGAAAAAATATATTTAGAAAACACAAATTTGATTTACCATTTAGTAAAAAACAATCAAAACATTGGCAACGTAAAAGAAACATTTTTTTTTTTAACCAGCTAAAAGTTATGCACGATACTAAATCATCTAATTTTGTAGATTTTGAAATAAATGACATTCAATTTGAAATTGGAGGAAAACAAAAAAAACAGAAACAAATTGTAAATCTACCTAAAAGTTATATCGTTAAAGATGATATCGAAAATGGATATTTGAATGTAATTCCTTTGTGGTATTTTGGACTTTTATACTAAATATTTTAAACTTTGAAAATTAAAAGACTTTTTGATTTTATTTTATCGTTACTTTTAGCCGTGCTTTTGAGCCCGCTATTAGTATTTTTTTATATATTATCTTCTTTAGACACAGGGTCTAACGGACTATTTTTTCAAAAAAGAGTAGGACAATATGGTAAATTATTCACTATTTATAAACTAAAAACGATTCATCCTAAGACACAAAAAATTTCAAAAATTGGTATTTTTTTAAGAAAAACAAAATTAGACGAACTCCCACAACTTATAAATATTTTAAAAGGAGATATGAGTTTTGTGGGTTACCGACCCGATATTGAAGGATATTACGATAAATTAGAAGGAGAAAATCGTAAAATTTTAAATCTAAAACCCGGATTAACATCTTTAGCATCAATAAAATATGCAAACGAAGAAGAATTATTAGCAAAACAAACCAATCCGACAGCCTATAACGATGAAATAATTTTCCCAGACAAGGTTAAAATGAACTTAGATTATTATAAAAGTCATAGTTTTTTAGTAGATTTGCAAATTATACTTAAAACTTTAAAAAGTATTCTATGAAATTGTCAAAAATATGGCTTTCATCTCCACACATGGGAGGAAATGAACTTAAATATATAAACAAAGCCTTTGAAACCAACTGGGTAGCACCTTTAGGCCCAAATGTATCTGGTTTTGAAACGGACTTAGAAAATTATCTTTCAAAAAATGTAAATATAGCAGCTTTAAGTTCAGGAACGGCAGCCATTCATTTAGCACTTATTTTAGCAGGAGTTCAGCAAAATGACGAGGTTATATGCCAAAGTTTTACCTTTTCAGCTTCTGCAAATCCTATTATTTATCAAGGAGCAACTCCTGTTTTTATTGATAGCGAACCCAGCACTTGGAATATGTGCCCTGTGGCTTTAGAACAAGCAATTTTAAATAGAATTTCAAAAGGAAAAAAACCAAAAGCAATTATTGCTGTTCATTTATACGGAATGCCTTTTAAGATTGACGAAATACTAGAAATTGCTCAAAAATATAATATCACGCTCATAGAAGATGCAGCAGAAGCCTTAGGCAGCAAATATAAAAATAAAAAATGCGGAACTTTTGGTGCTTTTAATGCACTTTCGTTTAATGGAAATAAAATTATAACCACTTCAGGAGGAGGTGCTTTGGTAACCCAAACAAAAGAAGCCAAAGAAAAAGCAGTTTTTTTAGCCACTCAAGCCCGAGATAATGCCCCACATTATCAACATTCTAAAATAGGGTTTAACTATCGGATGAGTAATATTTGTGCAGGGATAGGAAGAGGACAAATGGAAGTGCTTGATAACCACATAAATAAACGTAGAGAAATGCAAAAATTTTATTCTGATTTATTTGCAAATATTGAAGGAGTTGAGGTAATGCAAGAACCCAATACAACTTATTTTTCAAACTTTTGGTTATCAGCTATTACTATAAACCCCGAAAAAACTAACGGAATAACAAGAGAAACACTTCGTTTAGCCCTCGAAAGCGAAAATATAGAAAGTCGTCCACTCTGGAAGCCCATGCATTTGCAACCTGTTTTTGAAAAATATCCTTATTATGGAACTAATATTTCTGAAAAATTATTTGAAAATGGTTTGTGTTTACCTTCTGGTTCAAACTTAACCGAAGACGATAGAAATAGAATAAAAACTAGTATTCAAAAAACATTTAATGCAAAATAAAATTAAAAATATTATAACTAATTTTAAAATAAAACTTCATAGTTTAGATTATCTGCCACGTTGGATAATTTTATGTATTGATGTTTTTGTGGTGTTTTTTACCATAATGATAACTTATTTAATGATGCTTAGGGTGGGTATGTATTATATTTATCCTAAACAATTTTATATAGGAATAGTTATAATTACAAGTATTCATTTGTTGTTTTTTGTATTATTTAAAATTTATTCGGGCATTATAAGACACTCCTCAATGATAGATGGAGTAAAAATATTTATAACAGAGGTTATTGTTTTTTCAGTATTATTTACAGGAAATTTATTTTATAAAAATTCAGATGATAGGCACGTGTTTTTAAATACAGGCTTGTTGTTAAATATTATTTTGATTTTTTCTTCATTATTTATTTATCGGATTATTGTTAAATATATTTTTGATAAGTATCTAAGAGTAAGCGAACATCAAAAAATCCTACGAGTAATGATTTATGGTTCAGATGCAAATGCCATATCAGTAGCAAACGCTATTACACAAGAAACTCCATTACGCTATAAATTAGTTGGTTTTATTGATAGCAATAATAAAAATAAAAACAAACGTTTATTAGATTTACCAATATATCAAAGCAAGAAAAAAACATCAATTTTATTACGTAGCCAAAGTGCCGATGCCTTAATAATTTCGGACAAAAGACTATCAAAAGAAGAACAAAACGAAATTGTAGATGATTTATTAGAATACAATTTTAAAGTATTAGTAGTTCCTGAAATTGAAAATTGGAATGATAGAACAGAAATTTCTAAAAAAATTCAATCTATAAAAATTGAAGATCTGTTAAACAGGAAACAAATCGTTTTAAACAATGATGCAATAAAAAAGATACATTTACAAAAATGTGTATTAGTTACGGGTGCAGCAGGTTCTATTGGCAGCGAAATTGTTACTCAAATATTAAACTATAAACCCGAAAAAATAATTTTATTTGACCAAGCCGAAACACCTTTATATCAGCTCTTGCTTGCTTTAAAAGGCAATGATTATTCATCGGATATTATCCCTATTATAGGCGATATTAAAGACAAAAATTTAATAGAAAATATTTTTGAACAATATAAACCTAACTTGGTATATCATGCAGCAGCCTATAAACACGTGCCTTTGATGGAAGAAAACCCTAATCAGGCAGTTCAAACAAATGTATTTGGAACAAAAATTTTAGCCGATGCTTCGTTAAAATATAATGTTTCTAAATTTGTAATGATTTCTACCGACAAGGCTGTAAACCCAAGTAATGTAATGGGAGCCAGTAAACGAATTGCCGAAATATATGTGCAATCGTTATTTTTGCACCATAAAACCACACAATTTATAACCACCCGATTTGGTAATGTTTTAGGCTCAAATGGTTCTGTAGTTCCTTTATTTACAAAACAAATTAAAGAAGGAGGACCTATAACTATCACACATCCAGATATTATTAGATATTTTATGACCATCCCCGAAGCCTGTCAGTTAGTTTTAGAAGCTGGTACTATGGGTAATGGAGGAGAAATTTATATATTTGATATGGGCAAACCCGTAAAAATAATTGATTTAGCTTATAAGATGATTAAATTAGTAGGTTTGATACCAGAAAAAGATATAAAAATAAAATTTGTAGGATTACGACCAGGCGAAAAATTATACGAAGAACTACTAACAGATAAATCAAAAACATTAGCAACTCATCATTCTAAAATAATGATTTCTGAAGATGAAACCTACGAATTTAGTAATATAGAAAAAGATATAAAAGAATTACAAGAATACTCAACAGCATTAAATTCTATTTTAATAGTAAAAAAAATGAAAAGTATTGTTCCAGAATATAAAAGTATAAATTCAGATTTTGAAAAATTAGATAACTAAATATTTAAGCATAAAATAATGAAAAATAATAAATTTAAGATACTAATTTTCTTTTCTATTGCTGTTTTAACAGCATTTGGTTCATGTGCCTCTCGAAAGGAAATGATATATTTGAATAGTATTGAAAATAAATCAACTATTGAAAGTAAATTCTCGTATGATTTAAAAATAAAAGAAGATGATATGTTAAAGATTGTAATTTCATCTGAAAACCCAGAAATAGCAATACCATATAATACTATATCATCTGCAGAAGGCAATAATGCCGCTACTGCTGGGTATTTAGTGAGCAAAGACGGATATATAACGATGCCTATTTTAGGGCAATTAAAAGTTGCAGGTTTAAACAGAGAGGAGTTAGTATTAAAAATAAAAAATGAACTAAAAGACGCAATCAAAAACCCAACTATTGATGTTCAAATTTTGAATTTTAAGATTTCAGTTTTAGGCGAGGTTTTAAACCCGGGGCAATTTACCGTAAATGGTAACCGAATTTCTGTTTTTGATGCTTTAAGTTTGGCAGGAGATTTAACAATTTTTGGCAAACGAAAAGATATTTTAATAATTAGAGAAAATGATGGTGTTAAAACATTTATTAGAATTGATATTACTAATCCAGACTTTATAAACTCACCATATTATTATCTAACTCAAAATGATGTGGTGTATATAGAACCTAATAAAGCAAAAATAAGCTCTGGGAAAATCAATCCAAATCTTTCAATAGCAATTTCGGCAACATCTTTAGTTATAACTATTATAGCACTACTTTCACGATAAATTATGGAAAATAATAAATTTAAAAAAACAACTGAAAATTTTGACTTAATTGAGCAGTTTGAAAAATATTTTTTAAATTGGAAATGGTTTGTATTATCACTTTTTATATGTTTATCAATCGCTTTTCTATATTTACGATATTCAATTCCTCAATACAAAGCCACAAGTACAATACTATTAAAAGATGATAAAAAAAGTGGAGTTGCGAGTGAACTTTCTGCATTTTCTGACATCAGTATGTTGTCTAATTTACGAAGTAACGTGGACAATGAAATAGAAATTTTAAAATCAAGAAGCCTTATTTCAAACACTATTATAAATTTAGGGCTTAATACAATCTATATTAATAAGGGGCGTTTTAAAGATACCGACCTTTATAACGAAACCCCTTTTAAACTAACATTGTTTGATGTAAAAAACGATTTTTTAAAAAATTATTATGAATTTGTAATTGAATATATAAATACAAATGAATTTATATTAAAAAACACCTTACAAAACACTTCGCAGAGCTATAAATTTGGTCAAAAAATAGATTTCAAGGGCGCAAAAGGGATTGTTACTTTTTATCCTGATAGGCTTAAACAATCTAACAAAAATATAAAAATAATTATACCTACTTTAGATGCCTCTATTGAGTATTATAAAAGTAAATTAACCATAAATACAGTAGGAAAAAACACTACAATTATTGAGCTTTCAATTATTGATAAACGAACCGATAGAGCAGAAGATTTTTTGAACGAATTAGTAAAAAATTATAACAAAAGTAATATTGATGATAAAAGATATGTGGCCGAAAACACTTCTAATTTTATAAAAAAAAGATTACAAATTATACAAGAAGAGTTAGGAGATGTTGAAAAAAGTGTAGAAACATATAAAAAAAATAATAAAATTACAGATGTTACATCTGATGCAACTTTATTTTTAAGTAGCTCTTCAGAAATTGAAAAAGCAATAATTGAAAATGAAATTAAACTTAATATTGTAAATAGTATTCAAAATTACATTAAAAACAACCCTTCAGAAATAATCCCAACAAACTTACTATCTGAAAATTCTGATGAATCTCAAATAATAACTTCATATAATTCATTAATAATTGAAAAAAATAGATTAACCAAAAGTGCTGGGCTTTCAAACCCTGTTATTTCAAATTTAAACTCTAAAATAGCATCTGTAAAAGAAAATCTTTTATCAAATATAAAAAACCAAAAAATAATTTTAGAGGTTAGAAAAAACGATTTATATAAACAAAGTAATAAATTTAGCGGAAAAATTGCTCAAATACCTTCAATTGAGCGAGAAACAAGAGCATTGATTCGGCAGCAAAACATAAAAGAAGAACTTTATTTATATTTGTTGCAGAAAAGAGAAGAGATAGAAATTTCTTTAGCTGTTACTTCTTCTAATTCAAAAATAATTGATAGTGGGAAGGCTTCAAATTACCCAGTTTCGCCTAATAAACAGTTAATATATTTAGGTGCTTTATTTTTGGGTATTTTAATCCCTGCTATAATTTTATATTTATTATCATTTTTTGATACAAAAGTAAAAAACAGATTGGATATAGAGCAAGCTACCAATATTCCATATATTGGAGATGTGCCAAAAGTAAAAAACACCGAAAGTATAACAAGTTCAAATCGTTCAAATTTTGCCGAGGCACTTCGTATTATAAGAACAAATTTAGAATTTTTTAATAAAAATTCTAATGAGTTACATGCAAAGACAATCTTTTTAACTTCAACATTTCCAAAAGAAGGTAAAACATTTATTTCTATAAATTTAGCTCAAACGATAGCTCTGACCAATAAAAAAGTATTGCTTATTGGTTTAGATATTAGAAACCCAAAACTTGAAGAGTATTTTAGCCTTCCAACCAAAGGAGTAACAACCTTTTTAGCAAATTCAAACACAAAATTAGACGATTTTATTGTAAAACAGCCAGGTTTTGATAGCTTTTATATTTTACCAGCAGGAATTATCCCACCAAATCCGGCTGAATTACTATTAAGCAAACGGATGGATAGTATGTTTAATGATTTAAAAAATAAATTTGATTATATTATCGTTGATACTGCACCTATTGGTCTTGTTACTGATACACAACTTATTACAAAATATGCAGATGCTTTTGTATATGTCGTAAAAGCTAATTTCTTAGACAAACGAATGTTAAAACTTGCCAATGATTTATATGAAAATAAAAAATTACCCAATATGTCAATAGTTCTTAACGAAAGCGATGTTACCAAAACATACGGTTATGGATACGGTTATGGATACGGTTATGGTTACAAAAAAGACGATACAAAGAAGTTTCCATGGTATTTATACTGGAAAAAATGGTTATAAAAATCAATGAGGCTGTCAAAATTTTGATAGCCTTTTATAGTAGTGTAGTAGCAAAATCCTAATTATGCTAAATTTAAAAATTTGGTAACTCTTGTAAAAAAGTATATTTTTTTTCTATAAAATCTATCTGACAAAAAAAATGTTCTAAACCATTGGTAATCATCAAATAATCTGCTTTTAGAACCAAATTATAACGAGCAATTTGATCAAAGGTTTCTTGTGTAATTACCACATCTGGCGCTTTGCATTCTACTAACAAAAAAATAGAACCATCGGGCTTATAAACCACTATATCATACCTTTTTTTGCGTTTATTTATCGTAATTGATTTTTCAATATTGATATAATTTTTACTATATTTTTTTTCAGAAATCAAAAACCAAACCACATGCTGCCTCACCCACTCTTCAGGAGTAAGAATTATAAATTTTTTACGAATTTCATCAAAAATACTTAATTTATTTTCACTATTTTTGAACCGAAATGAAAAGGAAGGAAAATTTAACTTTTGCATAGGACAAATGTAAGTAATCTAAATAAATTAAAAGGTTTTAGAAGTCCTCTTAATAATAAAAAACGTATAACCTTTAAGATTTTAACCCAGTTTACGCATTAGATTTTGTTATGAAAACCAAAGACATAGGACTATTTTTTGATGAAGAATATTTTTGTGTTTTGAATTAAAAAATAAAACTAAGTACTTAATTTTGAAGTAGATTTCGTTTATAATAGAAATGCGTAATCTAGGTTTAGTCTATAAACCAATGCTGGTGCAAGTATCTATCTTGTATTAGCTCTTGAAATTTGAAACATTAATATTTTTTTAAAAAAACTCATAAGCTTAAAAATGAAAGAAGTTCAAGAGATAATTAAAAATATAGAAGAACGTAATTTTAAGCCTATTTATTTTTTTATGGGCGAAGAACCCTATTATATTGATAAATTAACAGAATATATTGAAGAAAATATTTTAGAAGAACACGAAAAAGATTTTAATCAAACTATTCTTTATGGGAGAGACGTATCAATGAATAATATTTTTTCGGTTGCCAAACGCTACCCTTTGATGGCTGATTATCAGTTAGTTATTGTTCGAGAAGCCCAAGAACTTAGCCGTACCATTGACGATTTAGAAAAATACCTCGAAAACCCCCAACCAACCACTATTTTAGTATTTGCCTATAAATATAAAACCTTAGACAAACGAAAAAAACTGCCTAAAACCATCGCTAAAGTAGGCGTTTTGTTTGAAAGTAAAAAATTATACGAAAATCAAATTGCCGGTTGGGCAACCCAATTATTAGCATTAAAAAAATATACTATCGAACCCAAAGCTGCCGCTATGTTAGTTGAGTTTTTAGGGAACGATTTATCAAAAATAAGCAACGAATTAAGTAAATTACAAATAATTTTACCTACTGGAACCAAAATAACAGCCAAGCATATTGAAGATAACATAGGCATAAGCAAAGATTATAACAATTTCGAACTTCAAAATGCCATAGGTACAAAAGATATTTTAAAAGCCTATAAAATTGTAGAATATTTTGCCCAAAACCCGAAAGACAACTCATTTGTAATAACCATAGGAGTTTTGTATAGCTTTTTTTCAAAATTACTTTTATATCATGGATTGAAAGATAAAAACCCAAGCATTGTGGCAAGTGCACTGGGTATAAAGCCTTTTTTTGTAAAAGATTATGAAGCTGCTGCCCGAAATTATCCGATGAAAAAAGTAAGTCAAAACATAGAAATTTTACGAACTATTGATATGAAAAGCAAGGGTGTAAATGCGAATGCTTTATCCCAAATAGACCTTTCAAAAGAACTTTTAATACATATTTTCACTACTATCCGAAAGTTTTAGAAAAAGTCTAAAATATCCTTTATTAGGCACTGTTTTTATTCGTTAAAATTTTATTTAACCCAGATTACGTATTTCTATTAAAAACGAAATATACTTCAAAATTAAGTACTTACTCTTATTTTTAAATTCAAAATACAAAAACATCCCTCATCTAAAAATAGTCCTGTATCTTTTGTTTTCATAACAAAATCTAATCGTAATCTTGGTTTAATTGAAAAATAAGTCGGTTTCAAAGGCTATTTTTGGTTTGTTTTTTGGCTTTTTTTGCTCCTTCACTTACTTGATTATAAACATATTCAATACTTAGGGGTCTGCTGAAAAAACTATAAAGCCTATTATAGTTAAGGAATAAATGAGTGTTTATGTAAAATTAAGTGCAAAAGAAATATGCAAAAGACCTCAAAAATCGTGCACCTGCTCCCCAATATGTGAGCAAAAAACAACTTTCATTTTCTGAATTTTAGAGCGATTCTGAAAAAAAAGATGAATCCTTCCAGTTTCTGGATAGTTTTATAAAAATTATTACCTTGAGTTTTTATTTGTTCCATTTATCTCATATTACACATTAGAAAAAAAGGGCTGACTGTCTTTTATGTCTAAAAATGATTTTTTAGAAGTCCACTATAGATAAAATATTTAACTTTTTTTATTGCATTTCTAATTCGTTAAAATATTTTTAGTAACTTTACCACATTATTAACTTTTTAACATTA
>CAYXAF010000037.1:0-22423 GCA_964463035.1 uncultured Flavobacterium sp. | reverse complement strand
TTGAAAAAGTAGCCCTTTAAATTAAAAATTTAGTCGGTTAGTAGTGATAAAAAAACTTTCAAATTAGTAAACTCCCATTAGTATATTACAACTAAAAAATAATATTTCGTTCTAAAAAATAATTTACAATCGCTTCTTTCATCAAAACAGCTTGTTCGCCTGGTTTTAAAGGAGGCAAAAAATCTTTAATTTTATAATGGGGCCAACCATCAGCGTCAAAATAGTCAAACTCATAATAGCCATAGGGTTCTAAAAGTTTACAAATAGCAATGTGCATAAGGTTTATTTTTTCATCTTTTTTAAACGAAGTTTGTATTTTCCCTAATTCTTGCACGCCTATCAGATAGATTATTGCATCCAAATCAACGGTTTGACCCTCTGCAAAAGTATCAGAAATTATTTTTACAACTGCCTCCCATTGTTGTTTTAATTGTTCGTCTCTTGCCATTTTTTTAAGTATTTAAATAGATTGTAATTGCTTCAAAAACTTCAGTTGTGTTTTCTAAATGGCACATGTGTCCGCCTGCTAATGTTATGAGTTTTGTGTGTGTATTATGGGCTATTTTTACAGTTTCTGTATAGGGCAAAACGGGATCTTGCTTGCCTAAAATCAGTAGGTTTTTAAATTTTTTATTTTCCAGGATAAACGTTCTATCTTTTCGGAGTTTCATTCCTTTTAACGAAGCTATAATGCCTTCTAAAGGCGTTTGTAAGGCTTCTTTTTGAACTTTTTGAACCGTTTTTACCATTCTTTTTTGATTTTCTTTGGCAAATAGATTTTCTATGGATAGGTTTATGGTTATATTTTTATTCGATTTAAAGGCTTCAATGGCACGGTCTCGGTTCATTTTTCGTTCATCGGAATCGGGCAACGGACTAGAATTGAGCAATGCAATTCCTTCGGTTTTTTCAGGGTATAAATCGGCAAAAGCCAAGGAAACATAACCCCCCATAGAATGCCCAATGAGTGTAGCTTTTTTAATTTCTAAAAATGCCAGCAAGGCAGCCACTGTTTCTGCTTGTTCTTCCATTGTTTGCACTGCAGTTCCTACATCCGAAAGCCCATGCCCCAGCATATCTAGGGTAATAATTTGGTGTCTTTTGCTTAGTTCGGGTATAAAAATATCCCACATGGTTTGGTTTTCTAAAAAACCATGCAAAAAAACAACAGCTTTTCCAGCACCCCAACTTTTATAGGCTATAATTTTGTCTTGTAAAAGAATTTTATTCAAGTGTAATGTTTTTTGTGGCAAATATAGTATTTTTTATAATTGATGATTAACGATTGATAAGTATAGGAGTTTGGGCTGATACCATACTTTAAATAAAGGATACTTCTAAATTCTAAATAAAAAAAGCATCTATAAAATTTTCATAGATGCTTTTAACCCAGATTACGCACCAGAGTTCTATTACAAACTAAATCTACTTCAAAATTAAGTACTTACTCTTATTTTTAAATATATTTGTAGCACAAAGATAATAATAGCACCTCAAAAAAAGAATTAACCCGAATTATATTGAACCTTAATATTGTAAAACACAAAAGTTTTATTGTAAATTTGTTCCGATTTTAAACTAAAATTAGTTGGTAATGGCAAAAATTCAAAAACCTGATTATACAGAATATGTAAAAAAATTTTGGAAATATTATTGGTATAGCCTTGGAGGAGTAATTCTTCTATTTTTCTTTGCTTCATTAGGGTTGTTTGGGCATATGCCTAATTTTGAAGAACTCGAAAATCCAAATTCTGGAATAGCCTCCGAAATAATTTCGAGTGATGGGCTAACAATTGGTAAATATTACCTCGAAAATAGAACACCTGTAAAATACGACGAACTACCAAAGCATTTAGTAGATGCTTTAGTAGCTACCGAAGACGAACGTTTTTATGAACATCCAGGTATTGATGGCAAACGAACATTAGGAGCTGTTTTAAGATTAGGAACACAAGGAGGTGCGAGTACCATAACCCAACAATTAGCTAAAAATTTATTTCATGGTGAAGGTTCTAAATTTATAATTTTTAGAGCTTTTCAAAAAATTAAAGAATGGATAATTGCAATCAAACTTGAAAGACAGTATTCTAAACAAGAAATTATTGCCATGTATTTTAATACCGTTGATTTTGTGAATAATGCCGTTGGAATTCGTTCGGCTTCAAAAATTTATTTAGGAAAAGAACCCAAAGATTTAACCATCGAAGAAAGTGCACTATTTGTCGGAATGCTTAAAAACCCTTCACTTTACAACCCAAACAGCAAGAAAGAAGGCAGGAATGAATTAGTTTTAAAACGAAGAAATACTGTTTTAGGACAAATGGTTCGAAACAAAATTATAACTGAAGAAAAGAAGCAAGAATTAGAAAAAAAACCAATTGTATTAAAATTCACCCCCGAAGATCATAACAAAGGAATTGCAACTTATTTTAGAGAATATTTACGAAGTTATATAAAAAAATGGGCAAAAGAAAACCCAAAAGATGACGGAACCGAATGGGATGTGTATAAAGACGGACTTAAAATTTATGTTACTATCGATTCTAAAATGCAAGAATATGCTGAAATGGCAGTAACTCAACACATTAAAAACTTGCAAAAAGAATTTTTTAAAGCCCAAAAAAACAATAAGAATGCCCCTTTTATAAACCTTACCCCAGAAGAAACAGAACAAATTATTAAAAGAGCTATGAAAAACTCTGAGCGTTGGAGAATTGGCAAAGAATATGAACGAACAGATGAAGAGATTTTAGCCTCTTTTAACCAAAAAACTAAAATGAAAATTTTTACTTGGCAAGGTGAAAAAGATACAATAATGACACCGCGAGATTCAATTATTTATTACAAACATTTTCTACAAGCAGGTTTAATGTCGATGGAGCCACAAACGGGCTATGTAAAAGCTTGGGTTGGAGGTATTGATAGTAAGTATTTTCAATATGACCATGTAGGGCAAGGGGCAAGGCAAGTAGGTTCTACTTTTAAACCATTTGTTTATGCAGCTGCCATTGAACAAGGTGGTATGAATCCGTGCGACTCAATAATTGATTCTCCTTATACAATACCACGAGGAAAGTGGGGAGTTACTGCCGATTGGACTCCTAAAAATTCTGACGGGAAATATAGAGGAATGGTAAATCTTAAAAAAGCATTAGCCAATTCGATAAATACTGTTTCGGCTAAACTAATTGATAAAATTGGACCTAAAAATGTGGTTGAATTAACTAAAAATTTAGGAGTTACAGCAAAAATTCCTGAAACTCCTTCCATTGCTTTGGGAGCTGTGGAAATAACCGTGCAAGAAATGGTGGCAGCCATGAGTACCTTTGCTAACGAAGGAATTTATATAGAACCCACAATTATCACCAAAATTGAAGACCGAAACGGAGTAACCATTTTTGAAACCGAACCCAAAACTCACGAAGTGATCAACAAAGATGTGGCTTATGCAATGATAAAACTTATGGAAGGTGTAACCGAAGGCGGAACAGGTGGGCGTTTACGCTATGGTAGCGCTGGTTTTATGAGTTATTCATATAATTTTAGTAACCCAATTGCAGGGAAAACAGGAACCTCGCAAAACAATAGCGATGGTTGGTTTATCGGGATGGTGCCCAATTTAGTAACCGGTATTTGGGTAGGAAACGAAGACCGTGCAGCACACTTTAGAGCCACAGCTATGGGGCAAGGAGCCACCATGGCACTGCCCATTTGGGGAATTTATATGTATAAATGTTATAATGATAAGTCGTTATTTGTTTCAAAAGAAAACTTTTTACGACCCCAAAACACGACCATAAAAGTAGAATGCTGGACAGCACATAAAAGAGATACAATCAATAAAAATGATAGCATTGCAGTAGATACTGACGAATTTGAGTTTTAGAACTTCTCGTAATTTTTAAATTATCAATATTTATAAAAAAGTGTCTAACAAAATAAATTTATATACCGATGGAGCAGCTCTTGGAAACCCAGGTCCAGGTGGGTATGGACTTATATTAGAATGGACAGAAAAAGACTATATAAAAGAATTTTATGAAGGTTTTCGACTAACTACCAACAACCGAATGGAACTTTTGGCAGTTATTGTAGGCTTAGAAAAACTAAAACAAGAAGGAATGAACGTTACGGTTTATTCCGATTCTAAATATGTGGTAGATGCTATTAACCAAAACTGGGTAAAAGATTGGGCAAAAAAACGCTTTAACAAAGTAAAAAATCCTGATTTATGGAAACGATTGCTGCCTTTATTAAACATGCATACAGTTACGTTTCAATGGATAAAAGGGCACAGCAACCATCCTGAGAACGAACGATGTGATGCCTTAGCAGTGATGGCAGCAAATCTAAAAGAACAACATATAGATAATTTTTATGAAGAAATAGCCTCAAAAAACGATTCATTATTTTAAGGATATGCCTTATTTAGCAATGTTTACCGCTCGAGTTTCTCTAATTACAGTTACCTTTACTTGCCCTGGATAGGTCATTTCGGTTTGTATTTTTTGCGAAATTTCAAATGATAATTTTCCTGCTAAATCATCCGAAACTTTTTCGCTTTCTACAATTACTCGTAACTCACGACCTGCCTGAATGGCATACGCATTTTTAACTCCGCTAAAACTAAAGGCAACGTTTTCTAAGTCTTTTAGTCGTTGTATATACGAGTCTAAAACTTGTCTTCTGGCTCCAGGTCTAGCTCCCGAAATAGCATCACACACTTGTATAATAGGCGATATTAAGTATTTCATTTCAATTTCGTCATGGTGAGCACCAATTGCATTGCAAACTTCTTCTTTTTCTCCATATTTTTGCGCCCATTCCATCCCCAAAATTGCGTGAGGTAGTTCACTTTCTGTATCGGGCACCTTCCCAATATCGTGTAGTAAACCCGCACGTTTAGCAAGTTTTACATTTAAGCCCAATTCTGCAGCCATAATTCCGCAAAGTTTGGCTACTTCTCGGGAGTGTTGTAATAAATTTTGCCCGTAAGATGAACGATATTTCATTCGCCCTACTATTTTTATCAGTTCTGGGTGCAACCCGTGAATGCCCAATTCTATAATGGTTCGTTTACCCACTTCAATAATCTCGTCTTCAATTTGTTTGGTTGTTTTGGCAACCACCTCTTCAATTCTGGCAGGGTGAATTCGTCCATCAGTAACCAATCTATGCAAAGACAATCGTGCTATTTCTCTACGAACAGGGTCAAAACATGATAAAATAATAGCTTCAGGGGTGTCATCTACAATAATTTCTACACCTGTAGCTGCCTCAAGCGAACGTATGTTTCGTCCTTCTCTACCAATAATTCTACCTTTTACCTCGTCGTTTTCGATATTGAATACTGATATGCAATTTTCAACTGCTTCTTCCGTTCCTACACGTTGTATAGTGTTGATAATTATCTTTTTAGCCTCTTGATGTGCCGTAAGTTTAGCTTCCTCAATGGTATCTTGAATATGCAACATGGCAGCTGTTTTTGCTTCTGCTTTTAGACTTTCAATCAATTGATTTTTAGCATCATCAGCAGATAAACCTGAAATAATTTCAAGTTGATCAATCTGGCTTTTGTGTAGTTTGTCAATTTCAACTTGTTTTTTTTCTAAAAAATCAATACGTGTGTTGTAATCGTCTGTTTTTATTTCTAAATCTTCGTTTAGCTTTTTAGTTTTTGCTAATTCATTAGAAACTTGCGACTCTTTATCACGTATTCGTTTTTCAGCTTCGGCAATTTTTTTTTCTTTTGCTAAAATTTCTTTTTCGTGTTCTGTTTTTAGTTCTAAAAAGCGTTCTTTTGCTTGTAAAAGTTTGTCTTTTTTAAGGTTTTCTGCCTCTATTTTTGAGTCTTTTAGTATATTGGAAGCTTCTTTTTTAGCTTTTTTAATCATGTTTGTAACGTTGCTTCTTTCTAAAATTTTGGCTATCCCAAAACCCAAGGCTATACCTATAACAATTCCGATAATTATAATAATTGGTGTGTCCATAATAAAAATTTTATATATAAAAAACCTACATTAGGAGTTTTGTATAAACTCTTATAAACAGGTTTTGAGCTAACGAACGGTTCAAGGATCTGCTCAGGGCAGCTTGCTTTAGTTGTTCAGATTCACTCACTTTAATTTGTTAGTGTTGAGTTTATCAAAAAATATTCTAATGTAGGCAGTGTTTTTTTGTTGGTTTAACTAAAAACGAATGTTGTTATTTTTGCAAAACAAAATCTATTTTTTTTTCGAGTAGTTGTAAACGTTTAAGGGCTTCAATTTCAGATGTTGAGGTTTCTATTTTGGTTTGTTCTGCTTGTGAGGCAAAATCTAAAACACACATAGACAACACATCTTGTTTATCCCGAACGGCAAAACTTGCTTCATATTGCTTAATTTTTTCATCAATTTTTTTTGATGCACCTCGTAAACCTTCCTCTCGATTAGCATCAATCGTTAGCGGATAAACTCGGTCTGCAATAGCAATTTTTATTTTTATTTTTTCGTTCATAAATGCTATTAATCTGCTAATTGCATTAAACACGTATCAATTTCTCGAATAATCGAATTTATTTTAAGTTTTGTTTCTCTTTTAAAATCATCACTGCCTGCTAATGAATGGGCTATTTTTAAAGCATTGTAGCGTTCCGAAAGCACTACATAGTCATTGGATTGATTTTGAATAACTCGCTGATAATTATCGCATTTATTCTTCAAATCAATCGTGGTTTGTTCCAAAAGGGTATTCTTTTCAATTAATTTTGAAATTTTAATTTCTAAAGAATCAATCATTTGCAACAATTCGCTCATAAAATAACTATTCATTACATAATTTTACAAAGTTAGAATTCTAATTGTAAAAACACAACAAAATATCAAAAAATTTATTTCTTTTACTAATTTATATTCTATTAGAGCTGTTTTATTACGAATTATTCAATAAATAGGGCATTAAAAAAAATAAAATTAATTTATAGCTATCCTTTAAAACTTTTTATTTATTTTTGTTTAAATTTATCTCTTAACTTATGAACAAATATTTTTTTCTACTTTTTTTATCACTTTTTAGTTTTGCCCAAAATAATTATCCGACCAATTTTTTTCAATCGCCTTTAGATATAAATTTATATTTAACAGGTAATTTTGGCGAGCTCAGGAATAATCATTTTCATTCTGGGCTAGATTTTGCTACCTATGGTAAAGAAGGTTTTAATGTATTTGCCTCTGCTTCGGGCTATGTTTCTCGGATAAAAGTTTCACCTTTTGGTTATGGAAAATCTTTGTATATCACACACCCAAATGGCTATACTACCGTTTATGCCCACTTGCAAAAATATGCTCCAAAAATCGAAGCAATAGTTAAAAAAGCTCAATATCAACAAAAAAGATTTGATATAGAATTGTTTTTTAAAGCAACCGAAATTACAATTGAAGAATGTGAATTAGTAGCATTTTCGGGGAATTCAGGAGGCTCGGAAGGGCCGCATTTGCATTTTGAAATACGAGATACTAAATCAGAAGATATCATTAATCCGTTGCATTTTGGGTTTGATAAACTGATTGTCGATACCGAAAACCCAAGTATTTATTCTCTTTTAGTATACCCTTTAAACGAAAAAAGTGTGGTAAACACGTCGTTGCAGCCAGTTTTAGTGCCTTTAACCAAGCAAAATGACAGCACATACATCGCTTCGCCTGTTTTGGCAATGGGTGAGATTGGTTTTTCAGTTCAGGCATTTGATTTTCAACAAAAAAAAGGTAATAGAAATGGTGTTTATAAAGTTGAATCGTTTATAAATGATACTTTGAATTATGATTATCAAATGGACACTTTTTCGTTTGATGAAACTAGATACATCAATAATTTTATAGATTTTGAAAAAAATAAAACGACTTCGTTAAAGTTTCAAAAACTTTTTTATAAAAATTCGTACCCACTTTCGATTATAAAACACAATAAAAATTCAGGAAAAATTAATATTTCGAAGAACGATGTTTTACAATATTCTATTAAAGTGTCTGATTTTCATAAACATACGGTTTCTATTGAGGTCCCCATTCGTAAGCAATTTCAAAGGGCTATTATCCCATCAAACGTAAAAAAAACAAAATATTTGGTAAAATATAAAAACGAAAATATTTTTGGAAACGATACTGTTGAAGTTTATTTCCCGAAAGGCAGTGTTTATGAAGATTTTTATTTAGATTATGAATATAAAAACGGAGTTTTAAAACTAAACAATCCAACCGTGCCCATCCATAATGCGATAACTCTAAAATTTTCTGTCGAAAAATATTCCGAAATGCAACGAAAAAAAATGTTTATTGCTGAAATTGTTGGTTCAAAAGTAGATTATATTAGCACGTATAAAACCGAAAAATTATTTTCAGGCAAAATAAAATCATTTGGAACCTTCAAATTACTAACCGATACAATTGCTCCAAAAATAACTAATTGTAATTTGTTAAGAAATAAAACCATAACCAATCAAAAGTATATTTCAGCAATCATAACAGATTCATTATCAGGTGTAAAAACCTATAACGGTTATTTGAACAATCAATGGATTTTGATGGAATATGATGCTAAAAATAATAAATTGATTCATTATTTTGATGATGCCTTTCTTGTTTCAGGAAAAAATATTTTACAAATAGAGGTTACCGATAATTGCGAAAATACCAGTACTTTTGAAGTCGAATTTTTTAAAGGGACTTCTAAAAATTAAGTTTCTAATGAAAATTTTTTATTTTTAAATTTTAACAAACTAATTTTTAAAAATAACTTTTTGTAATAAAAATAGATTTTTAGATATCCTATATAGTTGTAAAAATAGATATAATTGATACAAGATAAACAAAATTTGTGATAGATGTAACATTTATAAAATTTTAAATACCTATTTTTGTACTCAATTTTAACTTAAAATAATTTTAAAAATGGCAAAAGAATTAACCGATGCTAACTTCGAAGAAGTTGTATTACAGTCAGACAAACCCGTTTTAGTAGATTTTTGGGCAGCTTGGTGCGGACCTTGCCGAATGGTAGCCCCAATTGTAGATCAAATTTATGATGAATATAAAGATAAAGCCGTTATTGGCAAGTTAGATGTAGATGCTCATCAAGAATTTGCTGCCAAATATGGTATCCGAAATATTCCTACGATTTTAATATTCAAAGATGGAGAAATTGTACAAAAATTTGTAGGTGTTTCGCCTAAAAATGTATATGCAGAAGCATTAGATAAGCTAATCTAAAAAGAGAAAAAAATAAAGAGAAAAGAATAAAGATTTTTTTACTTCTTTTCTTTTTATTTTTTTCTTTTATAAAAAAAACTATGGAAACCAACCGGCAGAAAAAAATAGGGGTTTTGTTACAAAACGATTTAGTGGATATTTTACAAGGTGAAATTCGCAAAAATAATATCCATAATTTGATAATTTCGGTATCGAAGGTTTCGGTAACACCAGATTTGTCTGTGGCTAAGGTTTATTTAAGTATATTTCCTTCGGAAAAAGCACCAGAATTGGTAGAAACAATTAAAACTAATACCCCTTTAATAAAACACGATTTAGCACAACGGGTAAGAAACCAACTTCGCAAAGTGCCTGATTTATTCTTTTATAATGACGATTCGTTAGATTATATTGAAGGGATAGATAATGCTTTAAAAGGAACAGAAAATCCTGTAATAAACCCCGAACTTTTAGCAAAACGAAAACGGATATAACGTGAATGTTCCGTTGTATATAGCCAAGCGTTACAGCCTAAAGCTCAGTAAAAACAACGCTATAAACATCATAACTGGCATTGCAACTATAAGCATTATAGTTAGTGCAATGGCTTTGTTTGTGGTGCTTTCTGTGTTTTCGGGGATGCGTGAATTTAGTTTGCAATTTACCAATGAAACCGACCCTGATTTAAAAATTTTCCCTTCACAAGGCAAGTCTTTTTTTATAACCCCTTTGCAAGAACAACAAATAAAAAGTGTAAAAAACATAGCAAAATTTAGTAAAACTATCGAAGAACGTGTGTTGTTTCGGTTTGCTAATAAAGAAATGGTGGCATATGTTAAAGGGGTTGATACGGGTTTTTTAGCAACCACAACCTTTAAAAAATATTTAGTGGATGGCACTTGGTTAACACCTCAATCGTCCGAAGCTGTCCTTGGGGCTGGTATTGTCCAGAAATTATCGATTGGAATGTTTGATATGTATCATAATTTAACGGTTTATGTTCCAAAGGCAGGAAAAGGGATTATCGAAACGCCTGACCAAGCCTTTACGGAAGCCATTCTTGAACCCGTTGGTATGTATATGGCTCAAAACGAAGAAATTGACTACAAGTATGTGTTTGTGAGCATAGAACAAGCCCAGGATTTATTAAATTTTAAACAAAACCAAATTACCCACCTCGAAATTAAACTAAAAAATAACTCTTTAGAAAGTGAAACAAAAGCTGATTTAGAAAAAATATTAGACGCAAAAATTAGGATTAAAAATAGAAATCAACTCAACGATGTGCTTTATAAAATGCTAAATTCAGAAAATATTGTTGTATATTTAATTTTTACTTTGGTTATTATTATTGCAATGTTTAATTTGATTGGAGCACTTATTATGATGATTATTGACAAAAAAAACAACCTTAAAACCTTATATAATTTAGGTATAGAACTACATCAACTTAAAAAAGTATTTATTTTTCAAGGGTTTATGCTATCTTTAGTAGGGGCTTTGATTGGCTTACTTTTAGGAAGTGTTTTAGTGTGGTTACAGCTTGAATATCAAGCACTCATGATAACTGATACTTTGGCTTATCCAGTGGTTTTTTCAGGTCAAAATTTGCTTTTGGTTGTTTTTACTATTGCCTTTTTAGGTTTTTTAGCTTCGTATATAGCCTCACGAAGTGTTACCAAAAAATTAGTTAGTACATAAAGGGGGGGCTTCTAAAAATTTATGTTTATTACAAAAAATTCTTTTTAAATTTTGCCTTCTTATCTTAAAAAATTACAAATTTTTATTAGAAAATCAATTTTTAGGTGCCCCTTAAAATTTTGAAAATCAAGAAATTACACCAGAACCAATCAATTCATTATCAAGATACCAAGCAGCAAATTGCCCTGAGGTAACGGCTGATTGTGGCTCGTCAAACCGAATGTATAACCCCGATTCAAACTGATAAAGCGTAGCTTTCTGTAGCGGTTGTCGGTAACGAAGTCGGGCTAAAACAGCTAAACTTTCATTGTTCTTTAAAGCTAAATCAAAACGAACCCAATGAACTTCGTGTGTATGTATCAAAACAGTTTTTTTGAATAATCCAGGATGGTGATGCCCTTCGCCTACATAAATAGTATTTTTAACCACATCAGTTGCGATAATAAACAAAGGTTCTTTAGTGCCTCCAATATTTAAACCTTTTCGTTGCCCAATGGTATAAAAATGAGCCCCTTGGTGCTTGCCCACTATTTTGCCCATTTCTGTAGCATAATTAAGCGGAATACTTTCGGCTATTAGTTGTTGTTCAAAATTTAAAAACTCTGGCTCGGGCTGGTTATAAATAGGAGTATCTTTTTCAATTTTAATGATAATTCCTTCTTTTGGAGCAAGTTTTTGTTGTAAAAATTCAGGTAAACGCACTTTCCCAATAAAACACAAGCCTTGAGAGTCTTTCTTTTCGGCGGTAATTAGATTTTGTGTAGCTGCAATTTTTCGCACGTCCGATTTTTGAAGATGCCCAATCGGGAACAAAGCTTTGCTTAATTGCTCTTGTGATAGCTGGCATAAAAAATACGATTGGTCTTTGGTAGTATCAGCACCTGCAACAAGTTTATAAATTTCTTTTTTGTTTGAATTTAAAATTTCTTTTTGACAATAATGACCCGTAGCCACAAAATCTGCTCCTAATTGAAGGGCTATTTTTAAAAAAACATCAAATTTTATTTCACGATTACACAAAACATCAGGGTTTGGAGTTCGTCCGTTTTCATATTCTCGAAACATATAATTTACAATTCGTTCTTTGTAAACCGCGCTTAAATCAACTGTTTGAAAGGGTATCCCGAGTTTTTCGGCAACTAAAAGCGCATCATTACTGTCTTCAAGCCAAGGACATTCATTGGAGATCGTAACCGAATCATCGTGCCAATTTTTCATAAATAACCCAATTACTTCATAGCCTTGTTGTTGCAACAAATAGGCTGCCACACTTGAATCTACCCCGCCCGAAAGCCCTACTACCACTCGCATTTTTTAGTTTCTTTTTTTATATTTTGAGGTTATTTTTTCTTCTTTTATAACTTTTCCGTTTTCGTAGGTTGTCCAAACGCCTCGTTTTACATCGTTTACATAAAAACCTTTGGTTATAATTTGGTTATCAAGATTTCGGTAAATTACAGCACCATTTCGTTCATCGTTTTTATAAATAACTTCTTCTAAAACTACCCCATTTTCAGTATATTTTTTATAAATACCCTCTTTTTTACCTAAAATATAATTGCTTTCTTCGGCAAGTTTACCGTTTTTATAAAACACTTGTTTTAAACCATTTAATAAATCGTTTTTATAAAATTCAAGTGTCATTATTTCTGTTGAATTTAAATGATAATACAACCATTTGTCCTCTCTTTTTTTATTGATGAGCATTCCTTCGCTTACCTTTTGTCCTTTTTCGTTATAAAAAATGATATAAACTTGCCCGTTTCCTTTGGTAAAATCTCGAGTTGCTAGTAAGATTTTTTTAGCTCTGTTATCATAAAAATTAAAAATACCTTGCTCGATACCATGCTCAAAAACACCTTCGTAGCGTAGATTTTTGGTATCTTCATAATATCCTAACCATTTTCCGTGTTTCAATCCATTTTCGTCTAAACGATTGGTAGGTTCTTGAGCATTTGAAGGTATAATACTGATAAGAAGTAAAAAAAAGATAAAAAGTAGTTTCATTGAAAATTTATAATTTAAAATCGACTTAATTGATTGATTTATGGGGACTCCTAAAAATTCATTTTTATTACAAAAAGTTCTTTTTAAATTTTGCTTTCTACTTCTTAAAAATTACAAATTTTCATTAGAAACTCAATTTTTAGAAATCCCCTTATTTGTAAGACTAAAGTTTATCAGTATTTTCAACCAAAGTTTCTAAAAACTTGGTTAAGGGAGCTTTTACCATCATAGCCATCATAGTATTGATTTCGCTATCAAAATTTAAAAATAATTCAGATGAATTTTCAGAAATTTCTTTAATGTTTGCGGTTAATGCAAAAGGAATAGGACCCCCAGCAGCGCCTAAAACTACTTTGTTATTAGGGATTCTTTCAGTAAATTTAAGTTTAATTTCGGGCATTCCTTTAAGCCCAAAAACAAACGATTCATCGCTTAAAACTTCAAATTTTGATAGATTTTCAGGCATTAAACTTTCAAAACGTTTCACATCTGAAATAGCATTAAATATGTGTTCGGCTGATTTTTGAACTATTTTTTTTGAACTTTCTAATTTCATAAGTTGAAATTTATTTTTTTGTTTATATTTGTTTCGTAAAAATTTAAGCAAATGTATAAAATATTTGTAAACGAAAAGCCTTTATTTTTAACAAGCAAAATTGAAAAAGAAATAGATTTTAAAGTTTTTTTACTTGAAAACATAAATATTGAAAGTATAATAATAAAACTTTTTCAGAACAAATTAGATAAAGTATATTTATATCATCCTAATGAAAAAGAATTGTTAAGAATGTTTAAGCAACAAATTCCTGTAATAAAGGCAGCTGGAGGTGTAGTACAAAATACAAAAAACGAATTTTTATTTATATATAAAGGAGGAAAATGGGATTTGCCAAAAGGAGGAATTGATAAAAACGAAACCCCCGAACAAGCAGCAATTAGAGAGGTAGAAGAAGAAACAGGAATAAGTAAACTACAAATTACCAACGCTTTAACAAATACATATCACATTTTTAAACAAAATAATGAATATAAACTTAAAATTACCTATTGGTTTAAAATGCAAACAAAAGATACTAAATTTCCAACACCACAAACTAATGAAGGTATAGAAAAAGCAGAATGGATAAATAAAAAAGATATAAATGAGTATTTGAAACTATCCTACCAAAATGTTAAAATCTTATTTTAGGAGACTTCTAAAAATTCATTTTTATTCCAAAACTAGCAGTTTCGAATTTTGGGTAGCAAGTGAAAAATTATTAGTTTTTTTTTTTTTAATAAATTAATATATATTTGCAAAATAATTACTTAAGTTTTTTTTTGAATTTATATCAAAATTAAATAGGTTTTAATACATTATTTTAATTCTAACTAAATACATTATGTAATGAAAAAGTTAACACTATTTTTCTTTATGTTATTCTCTGTAATAACACACGCCACACAAGATGATGGTCCTCCACCACCGCCCCCTACAGCTTCTGTTGATAGCTTGGTTTTGCCAATGCTTATAATTGGAGTTGCTATTGCTACTTATTTTTATATTAAATCTAATAACTTAAAAAAATATAAAATTTAATTTTTATGTTTTTTATTATTCATTAATGTAAATATCAGTTTACGTCAATTATTAACTCTAAAATCTAATATATTTTGAAAACAATTACTTCAAAACTTAATAAAATAAAATCAATACTAATATTGGTTTTGTTAGTGGTAGTAACCATTACAACAAATGCACAAGGCTTAACTCAAGGCAACTTATATGTGCATGATAATGGTGAAATGCACGTTGCAGCTAATAATTTTGAATTTAGTGCAACAGGAACTTCACAAACATCAAGAACCGCAACTATTTACGGAAAATTATCTTTTTCAGCAACTGCAACTTGGTCAAATGCAACAAATGGACATCATTTAGACGGGTATGCAAGAACTTATTTAAATGGTGCTAGATTTATCTATCCAATAGGGAATGGAGGAGTATATGCCCCAGCAGCAGCAAAACCAAATGTAGCAACAGGTGTAGATGCAGCTTATTGGAGAACAAATCCTGCAACAGCTACACTGCCAGCAGCATTAGGAAGTACATTAGACACATCAGTTAAAGCAATATCAAATGTTGAGTTTTGGCACATTATAGGTTCAAAAACAGAAATATCTTTAACATGGAGGGCATCTAGCAATATTGCCACTACCTTAACCAATAGTTTGTCTGATATTACTATTGCAGGATGGGATGGTTCTAAATGGGTATCTGTAGACTCTGAGGTAGATGCAACTTCTATTATAGGAGGAGCAAGTAACTTATCTGCAGGTTCTATAACTTCAAAAACAGGAGCAATTTTAACGTATCAGTATTATACATTAGCAGCAAAAGATAAAGCTTGTATGCCATTAGTAGCAATGACAGGAGCAACAAGAACCTTTAACGGAACTGCTTGGGATGTTACTCCAACAGCAATTGATAATGCAGTTATTTCTGCTTCAGGTTCACCAGGTTCATTCGTTTGTAATAGTTTAGCCTTAGGTGCAAATAACATAACTTTAACAGACGGACAAGTTGTTGAGGTAGTTAATGGAGTAACCGGAACAGGAAAAATAATTATGAGCTCAGAAGCAAGTTTTGTTCAACGTGATGGAACAGCAGCAGCACCAGCTATTGAATTAAATAAAATGTCAAGAAACATGAGACGTTGGGAATATATCTATTGGGGAACACCAATTGCCGGAAATTTCTTTTCTCAAATTGCCAATGCAAAAGCCACCTCAAGTTCGTCAAGTGCTTTCCAAACGATACTAAGATATGATGCAACCGCATTAAATACTTCTAATATTACTGAGCCAGATGCTAATACATTAGGATTAACAACAATATTTTTGACAGGTACTAATTGGTTTTCTGCAAGTAGCATAACAACAGGGCAAGGTTTCGCAACACGTGTTTTATCACAAGCACCTTATACAACAGCTGCAGTAGCTGATAAAATTTTATTCCCTTTTGTTGGAACAGCAAACAATGGTGATATAACAACAACAACAAATTTTGCTGTATTAGGATCTTCTAACAGTCGTTATAATTTAGTTGCAAATCCTTACCCATCAGCTTTAAATGCTACAAAATTAGTAGAAGAAAACAAAGATAAAATATCTGGAACTGTTTATTTCTGGACAAATAGTACTGTTTATAACACGGGTAGTTATGCAAAATCAGATTATGCAACTTTTGCAACAGGTTCACAAACAGGAGTTAGCCCTATAGCTGTTACCCCAACTAATAATATCGGGTCTGCACAAGGTTTTATGGTTCGAAGAATAGGTGCTGTAGGACCACAGGATATTAAATTTACAAACTGTATGCGTGTATCAGATGTAAGTAGTAATAATATATTCTTTAGAACTAATAGTGTTCAACCAAATAATGTTCAAGATCGTTTCTGGGTAAATTTAACAGCAGTTGATGGAGCACCTCGACAAATAGCTGTAACCTATATTGATGGTCTAACTAATGGTTATGAAGATTCTTACGATGCTCCATTATTAGGAGTTACTCCAAATAAATTATATACTTTAATAGACAATGGAAGGTATGCAATCAATGCACGACCAGCATTTAATATTAATGATGTAGTTGCTTTGGGTTATACAAAAGAAGGAACTTCAAGCGAAACGTTTACATTCTCTTTACATCAAAAAGAAGGAGTATTTAATGAAAATATAGATATTTACATACATGATAAGGTATTAAATGTATATCATAATTTGAGTCAATCTAACTATACATTTAACACAGATGTAGCTGTTGATAATTCTAGATTTGAAATTGTTTATCAACCAAGTGCTTTAAATAATCCTGATTTTACAAGCACTTCTGTAGTTATGTTGTTATCAAATAGTTTATTCTCAGTTCAAGCAAAAGATGCTATTGAGAATATTCAAATATATGATTTAGCAGGAAGAGTTATTGAAAGTTATAATGCTAAAGGGAACAATGAATTTCAAAAAAGTTTTATACATGAAGAAGGAATATACATAGCCAAAGCAAAAATGGTTAATGGTAGTGTAGTATCTCAAAAATTAATCAATTTAAAATAATAAACTATGAAGAAAATAATTTGTATATTTTTATTATTCCTTTCTCCGATAGCATTTCTAAATGTTTATTCCCAAGAAGAAAGCGAGGAAACTGGAAAAACAGAAAGGGATTTTAATGTATGGTCAATTGAACTAAATGTAGGAGACAATAAACCTGTTAGACCTTTTACAAAAGGATATTATTCTTCAGATCCAACAAAATACTTCAACATATCGGGTGTTAGTCATTATAATTTAGGAGTTAGATATATGTTAAGTAATAGATTTGGTATGAAATTAAGCGGGGCTTATGATAAAGTATCGAACCAGAATAATAACCAAAGCCTTGAATTTGAAGGTATTCAATATAGAATTGGATTAGAAGGTGTATTCAATCTGAGAGATTTATTTAATTTTGATTCTTTTACTAGACGAATAGGATTGTTATTACATGCGGGTCCTTATGTTTCAAGATATACTCCACAATTAGGCTCTAGTAAAGACGTTTCTGAAGATAATGGTGGTGTAATGATTGGTATGACTCCTCAGTTGCGTATATCAAACAGAATTGTTTTTAAAGGAGATTTTACTGTTCAAAGCAGTGTTAGACAACATTATAATTGGGATGGTATGCAAACATCAGTTGAAGAAAATTTAACAGGTTTAATGTATAATTTATCTGTAGGATTAACATTCTATTTAGGAGGTAAAGATATTCATGCAGATTGGTATGCTCTAACAAGTGCTGATAGAAAATTAAAAGACGATAATAGTGCATTAAGAAAACGTTTAGATGATTTAGAAGGTAGAATGCAAGATACGGATAGAGACGGAGTTGTTGATTACTTAGATACTGAACCTAATACTGTAACAGGAGTTACTGTCGATACTAAAGGTAGATCTATTGATAGAAACACTAACGGAGTGCCCGATGAATTAGAATCTAAAGGAAGAGATGGAGTAGATGGACAAACTTCATTTACTGTTGAAAAACAAGATGCTATTAAAATACTTGTTGAAAGAGGTTATGTAAACGTGTTTTTTGATGTAAATATGGATGATCCAAACGTGGGTTCTACCAATAATGTTTATCAAATTATCCAATTCTTAAGAAGCTATCCAGAAACAAAAGCAAAACTTATTGGTTTTGCAGATATCAGAGGTGAAGAGGTTAAAAATCAAGATTTATCAACACGTAGAGCTCAAAACGTTCTCAATATACTTGTTGCAAGCGGAATTGATGCAAATCGTTTAACCATTCTTGGTAATGGTGTTGATTCAAGTTATCCTACTGATACTAAAATCGGTTTAGATTTAGCTCGTAGAGTATCTGTAGTTTTAGAATAAAATTTAAACATTTTAATATAAAAGGAAGGAATTTATGCATTCCTTCCTTTTTTATATACATCTATGAGTAAAATATATTTAGCTTATAATTTTAGTATTGAACCCAAAGAAACTGGCTCTGAAATTTTAATTGCCGAACTCGAAAACACACCTTTTGAAAGTTTTGAAGAAACTGAAAATGGTTTAATTGCATATATTCAAAAAGATTTATGTATGCCAGAAGCAGTATTAAATGACGTTGAAATTTTATCCTCCGAAAACTTTAAAATTTCGTATGATATAAATGAAATTGAACCAATTAATTGGAACAAAGAGTGGGAAGAAAATTTTAAACCCATTTCTGTGGACGATACTTGTGTGGTTCGTGCTACTTTTCACCTGAAAGAAAATGTGCCTTTTGAAATTATTATTGACCCTAAAATGAGCTTTGGCACTGGGCATCATGAAACTACTTTTATGATGATACAACATATTTTGGAAAACGAATTTACCAACAAATCGGTTCTTGATATGGGCTGTGGAACTTCTGTTTTAGCTATTTTAGCCGAAATGAAAGGAGCTAAACCAATAGATGCTATCGATATAGATGAATGGTGCGTTGAAAATTCTATTGAAAATATTGAACGTAATTTTTGTAAAAATATTACTGTATATCAAGGAGATGCTTCGCTTTTGAACCATAAAAAATACGATTGTATTATTGCAAATATTAATAGAAATATTTTACTAAACGATATACAAGCATACGCTACTTGTTTACATTTTGATGGTAATTTATTTTTAAGTGGTTTTTATACTGAAGATATTCCTGTAATTGAAGAATGTTGTGCTATAAATGCTTTAAAGTTTATATCAAAAAAGGAAAAAAATAACTGGGTTGCCTTACATTTTAAGAAAAATTAAAATATATTATAATTATTAAAATAATTATTTTATCTTTGCAACCCTAACGAGAGGAGGTGTTATTTATGCTAATTATACAAGTAAAAGACGGAGAAAATATAGACAAAGCCTTAAAACGCTACAAACGTAAATTTGATAAAACAGGTGTTGTTCGTCAGTTGCGTAAACGTCAACAATTTACAAAACCATCAGTAAGTAGAAGAGCTGAAATACAAAAAGCTGCTTATATACAAGGATTAAGAGATGCAGAAGAAAATTAATATTCTTTAAAAGCCCCCTTTATAAAAATCATAAAACCGTTAGTTTATTTACTAACGGTTTTTCTTTTTTTACTCAGTTATATCTTTGAAATTCATCAAAATATTTATATTTTCGCATAAAATTATTTAGAAATCCCCCTAAGTATTCAGTTTAATTTTATCATTCAATCTATTCCACATGAACTCAACCGAAATTCGCAAGCAATTTTTAGATTTTTTTCAAAGTAAAAACCATTTAATTGTTCCATCGGCCCCCATTGTAATTAAAGATGATTCAACATTGATGTTTAACAACTCTGGAATGGCACAATTTAAAGAGTTTTTTCTAGGCAATGGAACACCCAAAAGTTCAAGAATTGCAGATACTCAAAAATGTTTACGTGTTTCGGGGAAGCATAATGACTTAGAAGATGTAGGTTTTGACACGTATCATCATACGATGTTTGAAATGCTCGGGAACTGGAGCTTTGGAGATTATTTTAAAAATGAAGCCATCAATTGGGCTTGGGAATTACTTACCGAAGTTTACAAAATACCAAAAGATATTTTGTATGTAACTGTTTTTGAGGGGAATGCAGAAGAGAATGTTCCTTTTGACCAAGAAGCCTATGATATTTGGAAGTCGTTAATTCCAGAAGATAGGATCTTATTAGGCAATAAAAAAGATAATTTTTGGGAAATGGGAGAACAAGGACCTTGCGGACCTTGTTCAGAAATTCATATTGATATTCGTTCGGCTGAAGAAAAAGCTAAAATTCCGGGTAAAGAATTGGTGAATAACGATCACCCACAAGTGGTGGAAATTTGGAACAATGTTTTTATGGAGTTTAACCGAAAAGCCGACGGAAGCCTTGAAAAACTACCTGCTCAACACGTAGATACAGGAATGGGATTTGAGCGTTTGTGTATGGTTTTGCAGGAGGTTCAATCGAATTATGATACTGATGTTTTTACGCCTATCATTCAAAAAATTGAAACTATCACCCATAAAAAATATGTTAATTTTGAAGAGTCTAAATCCGAAAATTACAGTGCAGAGCAAGAAAAAATCGATATTGCTATTCGGGTTATTGCCGACCACATCAGGGCTGTTGCCTTTGCCATTGCTGATGGTCAATTACCTTCAAATACTGGTGCTGGATATGTAATTAGGCGTATTTTAAGACGGGCTATCCGCTATGGTTTCACATTTTTAGAAACAAAAGAACCCTTTATATATAAATTGGTAGAAGATTTAAGCCAACAAATGGGCGATTTTTTCCCAGAAATTCGTTTGCAAAAAACCTTAGTTATGAATGTTATTAAAGAAGAAGAGGGAGCCTTTTTACGAACACTTGAACAAGGGTTATTATTATTAGATAAAATTATAAATGAACACAAAACGGCCTCAAATGTAGAAATTTCAGGATATAAGGCCTTTGAGTTATATGATACTTTTGGCTTTCCGAAAGATTTAACAGCTTTAATTTTAAAAGAAAATAAGTTGTATTTTAATGAAACACAATTTGATGAAGCAATGCTTGAACAGAAAAAACGTTCTCGTGCAGCTTCGGAAGTTTCAACCGATGATTGGACGATTTTAATGGACGAAAATACTGAAGAATTTGTGGGCTATGACACACTTAAAAACGATGTAAAGATTACTCGATTTAGAAAAATAGATAGTAAAAAAGACGGAATTTTATATCAATTAGTGTTAGATGCAACTCCTTTTTACCCAGAAGGAGGAGGCCAAGTAGGTGATGTGGGCACACTTTCAAACATCAACGAAACTATTGAAATTATTGATACAAAAAAAGAAAATAACTTAATTTTACATATAACAAAAAAACTTCCAGAAAATATTAATAAAACATTTAATGCACAGGTAAATTTAGAAAAACGTGTGTTGTGCCAGAGTAATCATTCGGCTACGCACCTTATGCATCAAGCACTTCGGGAGGTTTTGGGAGCACATGTAGAGCAGAAAGGTTCATTAGTTTCTCCTAAATATTTACGTTTTGATTTTTCGCATTTTTCAAAAGTTACCGATGAAGAATTATCAAAGGTTGAAAAATTAATAAATACCCGAATAAAACAACAATTACCTTTAGTTGAAAAGCGTAATATTCCTTTTCAAGAGGCTATAAATGAGGGTGCTATAGCATTGTTCGGTGAAAAATATGGTGATAATGTTCGTACCATTCGTTTTGGTGATAGTATAGAACTTTGTGGAGGAACACACGTGAAAAATACGGCAGATATTTGGCATTTTAAAATAGTTTCGGAAGGAGCAGTAGCAGCAGGAATCCGAAGGATAGAAGCGATTACCAATCAGGCAGTTGAACAATATTTTTTAAGTAATGAACAAACACTTTTAGATATTAAATCGGTTTTAAAAAACCCCCAAGAGGTGCTTAAATCGGTTGAGAATTTAAATGATGAAAACATAAAACTTAAAAAACAAATAGAAAGTTTGCTTAAAGAAAAAACTAAAAATTTAAAAGTTAAATTTTTAACCCAATTGAAAGACATCAACGGAATTAAATTTTTAGCAACACAAGTTGATTTAAATCCTGAAGGTGCTAAAGATTTAGCTTATGAACTGGGCAACGATTACCAAAATTTATTTTTAGTTTTAGCAACCATAACCGACCAAAAACCAATGCTTACCTGTTATATTTCTAAAGAATTAGCAGCCGAACGAAACCTAAATGCAGGACAAGTGGTTAAAGAATTAGGAAAATATATACAAGGTGGGGGAGGGGGGCAGCCGTTTTTTGCCACTGCAGGAGGAAAAAATCCAGAAGGAGTGAAAGAGGCTTTAAAAAATGCTATACAATTTTTAAAATAGTTTTATAAGGCTAAATTCAAATATTAACAACATTTTGTTTGAATAGCAAATAAAGTTCATACGTATTTCCTGCT
>CAYXAF010000036.1:0-22654 GCA_964463035.1 uncultured Flavobacterium sp. | reverse complement strand
CTAACTTGAAAAAGTAGCCCTTTAAATTAAAAATTTAGTCGGTTAGTAGTGAAAACCTATATAGCCTTTGATTATTCAAATTTTGATGTAAATCTGCCCAATATTAACTACGAAAAACCCATTCGATATGCTCTTAAAAACCAAAATATTTATATAAATTCGTTTTATAAAACTGCTTTAACCTCGAGCTTACAACTACAAACAGGATTTAGTTTTGGAAATAATAAAAATAATATAAACATAAATACCGATGATTTAAACAATCTTGAAAATGCGTTTCATTACAAAACTAAATTACGATATACCATAACCAATCAATTAAAATTTAGTGTTGGAGGCGATTATTTTTATCAAAAATTTAATGAACAATATACTATTTTTGATTATGGTTTTAAGGCAAATAGCTGGGCTGGATATGCAGAATCAGAAATTTTATTTTCAAAAAATGTAGGATTAACAATAGGCTTACGAACTTCAAATCATTCTATTAGTAAAAATCAAACATTTGAACCTCGTTTAATTTTAGCTTATAAACATTCAAAAGAAGGTCAATTTTCGTTAGCCTACGGAAAATTTAGCCAAGCTCCAATTACCGATTATTTTAAATTTACAAATAAAATAAGCAATGAAAATACCACACATTATTTAGCCAATTATTTATATCAAAAAGAAGGTAAAACCTTTAGAGCTGAATTATTTTATAAAGATTATAAAAATTTAATTAAATACAACACCCAAACAGCCCAATACAATGCCGAATACAATAATAAAGGAACTGGTTTTGCCAAAGGTTTAGATATTTTTTGGAGAGATAATCAAACGTTTAAGAATTTAGAATACTGGTTTTCCTATTCGTACATCGATACCAAAAAAGATTTTAGATACTATCCAAAAAGTGTTACTCCATCTACAATTGCTACCCATAGTGCTTCGTTGGTTACGAAATATTGGGTAGAAAAATTACGCTCGCAACTGGGTTTAACCTATAGTTTTAACTCCGGACGACCCTATAACAACCCAAACACAACTGATTTTATGAACGGGCAAACCAAATGTTATAATAATTTTAGTTTAGGTTGGGCTTATTTACTTTCGCAACAAAAAATCATCTATTTTTCGGCTTCTAATTTGCTTAATAGTCAAAATGTTTTTGGATATAACTATGCAAACAGCCCTAATACACAAGGTGTTTTTGAACGACAAGCCATTACCCAAACTGCCAACCGGTTCTTTTTTATAGGTTTTTTCTGGACGATAAGTGATAATAAAAAAACCAACCAATTAGACAATTTATAAAGTTACAGCTAATGTCTCTACGTGATTTTGAAAAAGAGAATTTTAAACAAATTTTCATTACAAAATCAATTTTTAGAAGTCCCCTATAGAAAATACATTGAATCGTGCTTCTAAGTTGAGTGGAATATTTTTAGTAGTTTTGTTCTTTAAATACAACAATTATGAAATCGCCATTAACAACAAGTTTGTGTAAGTAAACTCTAATGATTAAAAAGCGATTTCGTAGGTTACCTCTAAAAAATAAAATTTAACCCTATGAAAATTTTTAAATTTGGTGGAGCATCGGTAAAAGATGCTGAAGGAGTAAAGAATATATATAACCTTTTACAAACAGTTGGCTATCAAGAGGTTTTGATTGTGGTTTCGGCAATGGGGAAAATGACTAATGCCTTAGAAATTGTGGTAAAAAACTACGTTGAACAAGCCAAAGAATTAGCTGAAAACTTACAAGAAATTAAAAAATACCACAATCAAATTATCATAGATTTGTTTGAGAACGAAAATCATTCGGTTTTTACCGAAATTAACAATACTTTTCAAGAATTAGAATCTTTTTTACTACAAAACAAGTCGCCAAATTATAATTTTATTTATGACCAAGTGGTAAGTTTTGGAGAGCTTATTGCCACCAAAATAATAAGTAACTATTTTAATTACAGAGGTTTAACAAACAAATGGTTAGACGTTCGGAATTATATAAAAACAGATAGTAATTATAGAGATGCTCAGGTTTTGTGGGACGATACCTTTAAAAATATTCAACGAGGAGGCACACAAAAAACACTGTATATAACACAAGGCTTTTTAGGTTCAGACGAGCATAATTTTACTACCACTTTGGGCAGAGAAGGTTCGGATTATACAGCTGCTATTCTTGGCTATTGCCTCAATGCCGAAAGTGTTACCATTTGGAAAGATGTTCCGGGAGTGCTCAATGCCGACCCACGCTATTTTGAAAATGCTGTTTTATTACAACAAATATCTTATAAAGAAGCTATTGAACTGGCTTTTTATGGAGCATCGGTTATTCATCCAAAAACCCTGCAGCCTTTACAACGAAAAGAAATTCCGTTGTATGTTAAATCTTTTTTAAACCCAAGCCAAGCAGGAACAAAAGTGTTTAAAGGAGCCGATTTAGTACCGCAAACTCCGTGTTTTATTGTAAAGAAAAAACAACTTTTAGTATCGGTTTCTTCGTTAGATTTTTCGTTTATTATGGAAGAAAATATTAGCGAAATTTTTGCCTTGTTGCATAAATACAAACTAAAAGTGCATTTAATTCAAAATTCGGCTATTAGTTTTTCGGTTTGTTTAGATGATAAATTTGATAATTTTCAAACACTTATTAAGCAACTTAAAAAGAAATATGATGTTTCGTATAACGAAAATGTTTCGCTTTATACCATCAGGCACTACACAACCGAAGCTCAAGAAATGGTAGAAAAAAATAAAACCATTTTAATAAAACAAAACAGCCGAGGAACTATGCAAATTGTTACAAAAGAATAAAGGATATTTTCAAAATCAAAAAGCATTTAACCATTGCTTAAAATCCATAAACATTTTTGGCGAAACTCCGTGCCCAATGTTGTATTCTTGATAGAGGTTTTTGATGTGTAATGCCTCTAAAAATGGTTTTGTTTTTTGTGCCCAATCCACCGGAATTACCTGATCTAACGTGCCATGTGCCACAAAAATATCTAAATTATCAAAGTTGTTTTGTTTATAATTTTCTATTAAAATTTGTTCGTTTAGATAACCGCTGAGGGCAACTATTTTTTTTACTTTTTGAGGATAGGACAAGCCAATTGCTAAACTTAAAATTGCCCCTTGACTAAAGCCAATCAAGCTAATATCTTGTGTGTCAATAGAATATAGTTTTGTGATTTGGTTAATAAATTTTACCAATTCGTCTCTGGAGGTTTTAGCTTGCTCTATATCTGAAAATTTATTTTCATCCGCATCAAAATTAATAGCATACCAAGCATAGCCATACGGATATAAACTATACGGAGCCTGAACCGATACAATATAATACTGCTCTGGAAGCTCGGCAGCAAACGAAAACAAATCATTTTCATCGCTTCCATAACCATGAATAAGCAATAACAAAGGATTTTTATCCCTTTTAAGGGTCGGTTCTTTTAGTAAGTAATTCAACATCTTTTACTTGTTTTTTTACAAAAGTATTACTTTTTTAGAAGTCTTCTATAAATTTTTACAACATACTTTAGTCAAACCGAATGGCTTTTGCAGGAGAAATTTTGGTAATAATGTATGAAGGAAGCAATAAAACCAACAAACATATACAAATAATGCCCAAATTTACCGCTAAAAAATAATCAAAACTAATATATACAGGAGCTATGTTTACATAATAATTTTCGGGGGGAAGTTGTATAACTTTAAAATACTTTTGAATAAAAAGTAGTAGCAAAGCAATGGTATTACCTATCAGTAAACCTCTGATTATCAAATATAAAGCATTATATAAAAATATTTTTCTCAATTGCCAATTGGTGGCACCTAAGGCTTTTAAAACACCTATCATCTGGGTGCGTTCTAAAATTAAAACCAACAAAGCAACTACCATATTGATGGTCGCAACAATAATCATCACCAATAAAATAATTAAAATATTAGTATCAAAAAGTTTTAACCACTCAAATATACTAAAATACTTTTCGGTAATGGTTTTACTGTTTAGGGTAGGGGGTATTTCTTGATAAACTTCTTTCCCAATTTCTTCAATTTTTTTAAAATCGTTAATAAAAACCTCAAACGACCCCGCTTGGTTTGCTTGCCATTTGTTCATCTGTTGAATGTGCTTTAAATCGCCTATTAAATACGTGGAGTCAAAATCTTGAAAGCCCGAATTATAAATGCCTACCAACGTAAATTGCCTGATAAATGGGAGTTTTTCCTGGTCATCTCGCAAAAAAAACATTTTAAATTTAGAGCCTACTTTTAGCTCCAACCGGTTGGCTAAATAGGCAGAAAGTAGCACCTCGTTACTGGTTGCTGTGTCTATTTTCGGGAAACGTCCTTCGACTAAATATTCCTTTAAATATTGAGGATCATAATCGTTACCAATACCTTTAAAAACAACCCCTTCAAAAGTTTTTTCGGTTCTAATAATGCCTGTTTTCGTAGCCACCGCTTGTATATGCTTAATCCCTTGAATATTAGTAAAATTTGGGTAAAAATTCTGTTGAATATTTAGGGGCACTAAACTGCTTTCCGATTGGTTATTTTCAAACGAACTGATGGTTATATGTCCACTAAAAGCCACTACTTTTTCTCGAATTTTTTGTTGTAAACCCAAGCCCGTAGCAATAGAAACTAACATCATCAGCAAACTAATAGCAATAGCAACAATTGCAATTTTCAAAATAACTGAAGATGTTTTTTTTCGGTTAAGCTTGTTTTGTTGAAGCCTTTGGGCTAAAAAATATTCAAAATTCAAAAGGATTGGGATTTTTTTATGGGGACTTCTAAAAATTGATTTTCTAATAAAAATTTGTAATTTTTAAATAAAAATGAATTTTTAGAAGCCCTCTTAGGTTTTAAAAAATAGAATAAATAGTATCTTTGTTTTTTTATTGACTGCAAAATAAATCATTTTTATCAATCTTTATGCATTTAAAACAAAAATATAGTATTTTTTTTATGGTTATGCTCGTTTTTACGGCTTGTAAAACCACAAAACCCATCTTTGATACATCTGCAAATTATAATCCTGAAATTATTCAACAAAATGATGATTTAAAAATTGGAATAGACAATCATGAGTTGTATATGCCCTTGTTGGTACATAAAAAAGTAGGCGTTATTACAAATGCTACTGGAATTATTTATCGGAACCATCAACCGGTTCATTTAGTTGATTTTTTAATTGAAAATGAGATACAAGTAACCAAAATATTTGCTCCCGAGCATGGTTTTAGAGGCACTGCCGATGCTGGAGAAGTGGTGAACGATACGCTGGATATAAAAACGAATTTACCCATCATTTCGTTGTATGGGAACAACAAAAAACCAAAACCTGAGCAATTAAAAGATTTAGATATTTTAGTGTTTGATATTCAAGATGTTGGAGTCCGATTTTACACTTATATTTCCACCTTACATTTAGTAATGGAAGCCTGTGCCGAACAGCAAATTCCGTTGATAGTTTTAGACCGTCCTAACCCAAATGCAAATATTGTGGATGGACCCGTGCTTGAATCCGAATTTAAAAGCTTTGTTGGAATGCACAGCGTTCCGATACTTTACGGAATGACCATTGGAGAGTATGCAAAAATGATACAAGGTGAAGGTTGGCTACCCAATTCTTTAAGTTGTAATTTAACTATAATTTCGTGTAAAAATTACCATCGAAATATTCCAAATCATTTACCCATAAAACCTTCGCCAAATTTACCTAACGACAAGTCCATCAACCTTTATGCAAGTTTATGTTTATTTGAAGGCACAAATGTGAGTGTGGGTAGGGGCACCGAGGTCCCCTTTCAGGTGTATGGATCGCCTTTTTTGCCCGAAACCACGTTTTCATTTGTCCCGATGCCTACTTTGGGAGCCAAAGACCCCCTACACAAAGGTAAAAAATGCTTTGGAGAGAACCTACGAACCACTGAAAATTTACAGCAATTAGAACTAAAATGGTTGCTATATGCCTATCAAAACACAGCCGATAAAAGCACTTTTTTTAATTCGTTTTTCACAAAATTAGCAGGAACTAAAACACTACAAACCCAAATAGAACAAGGGTTTACGGAATATGAAATTAGAAATAGTTGGAATATAGCCTTAGAAAAATTTAAAACCATCCGACAAAAATATTTATTGTATTGATACCTCTTGTTTATGGCTTTTATACCCCCAGAAATACTAAAAAAAATAGAATATTATTGTGCCTATCAAGAACGCTGTCAGAAAGAAGTAATTGAAAAATTATATGCCTTAAAAACGCCTTCCGATACAATAGACGAAATTTTAGTGCAGTTAATTCATAAAAATTTCATCAACGAAGAGCGTTTTGCCTGTGCTTATGCTCGAGGAAAACATTATATACTTGGCTGGGGAAAAAATAGAATTATAAACGAATTGAAATTAAAGAATATTACTAACTACTTAATAAACAAATCTTTACTTGAAATTAATAACGAAGATTATCATAAAAATTTTTTGAAGTTAGCCCAAAAAACATGGGCAACTATCCACGAAAAAAATATTCTCAAAAAAAAGAAAAAATTGGTAGATACCCTACTCCGGAAAGGCTATGAAACCGATTTGATTTATAAGTTTTTAGACACTCATAATTCATAAAAAAAACACTTTTATAATTAAGGGAACTTCTAAAATTCATTTTTATTACAAAAAGTTCTTTTAAAATTTTGCCTTCTACTTCTTAAAAATAACTAAGTTTTATTAGAAAACCAATTTTTAGAAGTCCCCTTAATTTTCAACAAATTAGCACACTACTTCAAACCTATTGCATAATGCAGGTTAAAACCTTATTTTTGCACCTTGTTTATCGTAAAATAAATAACCATATATGAAATCGCCATTAACAACAAGTTTGCGTAAGCAAACCCCAATGAAGATAAGGCGATTCCATATGACCAATGAAAAACAAATAATATCTACATATGAAAAATTTTATAGAAGAATTGCGTTGGAGAGGGATGTTGCACGACCTGATGCCTGGAACCGAAGAACAACTTCAAAAAGAAATGACAACGGCTTATATTGGCTTCGACCCCACAGCTGACTCCTTGCATATTGGTAGTTTGGTTCAAATTATGATACTAGTACACCTACAAAAATGTGGACACAAACCGATTGCTTTGGTGGGAGGTGCCACAGGTATGATAGGAGATCCTTCGGGAAAATCAGACGAGCGAAACTTGCTAACCGAAGAACAATTAGCTAAAAATGTTGAAGGAATTAAAAATGTTTTAAGTAGATTTTTAGATTTTAATTCAACCGAAAAAAATGCTCCTATCTTAGTGAATAACTACGAATGGATGAAAACCTTTACGTTTATAGATTTTGCGAGAATAGTGGGCAAACGCATCACTGTAAATTATATGATGGCTAAAGATTCGGTTAAAAAACGCCTATCAGCCGAAGGAAATGGAATGTCTTTTACTGAATTCACGTATCAATTACTACAGGGCTACGATTTTTATTATTTATATAAACATCATAACTGTATTTTACAACTCGGAGGCTCCGACCAATGGGGGAACATTACCACCGGAACCGAACTTATCAGACGGATGAACCACAACCATGATACACAGGCCTTTGCAGCCACTTGCCCTTTAATTACCAAAGCCGATGGCACCAAATTTGGAAAATCTGAAGGCGGAAATATTTGGTTAGATACTGATAAAACTTCAGTGTATAAATTTTATCAATTTTGGCTAAACACAACCGATGTAGATGCAGAAAAATATATTAAAATTTTTACTTTTTTAGAGCAAGAAATTATCACAGGCATAATTACTCAGCACACCCAAGCCCCTCACACTCGCCTATTGCAAAAAACATTAGCCAACGAAGTAACTACATTTGTGCATAGTGCAGAGGCTCTAGAAAAAGCCATAAAAGCCAGCGAAATTTTATTTGGCAATAGCTCAACCGATGACTTTAAAACCCTTGATGAGCAAACGTTTTTAGAAGCTTTTGAAGGAGTTCCTCAAGCAGAAATACCGATGGCAGAATTAAAAAATGGACTATCAATTATTGTTGCTCTAGCCGAAAAATCAAAATTTTTAGCATCAAACTCCGAAGCCAGACGAGCCTTGAAAGAAAATTCAATAGCTGTAAACCGAGCAAAAGTTTCAGAAGATTTTATAATAACTAAAGTAGATTTAATCAATCAAAAATTTGTATTGCTACAACGAGGGAAAAAGAATTATTTTATTTTAAAGTTTTTATAGGAGACTTATAAAAATGAATTTTTAGAAGCCTCCTTGAATAGTGCCTCAAAAAAACAATCAATATAAAAAATAAAATTCCATAGAAAATTTAATATATTGCACTTTATTAAATAAAAAAAACATGAAAAAACAAATACTTATACTACTCTTTTTAAGTAGTCAAATCTTTGCACAACAAGGAGGCATGTGGGTACCCTCGTTGCTTACCCGCATGAACGAAAAAGAAATGAAAAACTTAGGTAGTAAACTTTCTACTAAAGATATTTATGATTATAACCATTCCAGTTTAAAAGATGCGGTTCCTCATTTTGATGGCGGTTGCACTTCGTCTGTCATTTCAGATAAAGGTTTGTTGCTTACCAATCATCACTGTGGGTTTGATAACATTCAGTTTCATTCGAGTGTTGAACACGATTATTTAACCGATGGTTTTTGGGCAAAAAAACTCGAAGAAGAACTCCCCAATCCAGGACTTACGGTTACTTTTGTGGTTCGGATAGAAGATGTAACCAACCGAGTGTTAGCCAATACCGAAAAACTAACTTTTGAAGAAAAAGCCATTCAAATTCAAGAAAATATTAAAGAAATTACTGCTAAATTTAAAAAAGAAGACTATCAAGATATTTCTATAAAATCTTTTTATCACGACAATCAATACCTTTTGTTTGTAAACGAAACCTATAAAGATGTCCGTTTGGTGGGAGCACCTCCTTCGTCTATTGGTAAATTTGGTTCAGATACTGATAATTGGATGTGGCCCCGTCATACAGGCGATTTTTCGTTGTTTCGAATTTATGCAGATGCCAACAACAAACCTGCTGAATACTCCAAAGATAATGTGCCCTATAAACCCAAACATTTTTTACCTATAAATATTGGAGGTATAAAAGAAAACGATTTTACCTTAGTGATGGGCTATCCCGGACGAACACAAGAGTATTTGCCCTCTGTAGCGGTGGAACAAATTGTAAACACTTTAAACCCTATAAAAATTGAAATTAGAGACAAGGCATTAAAAGTAATGGACGAATTTATGCGTGAAGATAAAGCCATAAAAATACAATATGCAGCCAAATATGCCAGCATTGCAAACTATTGGAAAAAATGGATAGGCGAAAACCAAGGATTGCAAAAAGCAAAAGTTTTTTCAACAAAAAAGAAAGCCGAAAAACAATTTTTAAATAGATTATCACGTATAAAAAAACGTAAAATTTATGGTCGTTTGTTCTATGATTTTGAAGATTATTATGCCGAAATTCAACCATATAGCCTAAGCAGAGAAATTTTTACCGAAGTAGCCCTTCGGAATAATGAATTATTACAAGTGAGTTATAAATTATTTCAATTAGAAAATGTTTTAAAAACCAAAGGCGAACAAGCCTTTACAGACCGAAAAAATAATTTAATAAAAGCACAAGAGCTTTTTTATAAAGACTATAATGCAACCGTTGATGAGAAAATTTTTGAACAACTCATCGCTGTTTATGCTCTAAAAACACCCCAAGAATACGTGCCAACTATGTTTAAAAACCTTAAATTTCAGCAACTTACCCCCGAAATTTATAAAACATCTAAACTTACATCCTATAACGGTTTTAAAGAACTCTTAAACGGAACACCCCAAGAAATTATCCAAAAAATGAATGCGGACAAAGGCTATGCAACCCTAAAAGCTATGGCAACTATGTATTTAGAAAATGTAAACCCTCGTTTTGAAGAAATAAACAAAAAAATTACAATGACCCAGCATTTATACACACAAGCCCTGCTGGAAGTGTCTAAAAAATACAAAACCCGTATGTTCCCAGATGCCAACAGCACCCTACGGATAACCTACGGAAAAGCCCGAGGCTACAAGCCAGTAGACGCTATTCGGTTTGAAACCTTTACCTATTTAGAAGGCGTAATTCAAAAATATAAACCCAATGATTATGAGTTTGATGTGCCGCAAAAACTACTCGATTTATTTCGATACAAAGACTACGGACCTTACTCCGAAAAAGGAAAAATACCCGTTTGTTTTGTAGGTACTAACCATACTACAGGTGGAAATTCGGGCAGCCCCGTGATGGACAAAAAAGGGAACTTAATAGGATTAAATTTTGATAGGGTTTGGGAAGGAACCATGAGTGATATTTATTACGACCCCAGCATTTGCAGAAACATTATGGTAGATATACGTTACGTGTTGTTTATCGTAGATAAATTTGCCGATGCAAAACACTTAATCAGAGAAATGAACATCCTTCGGTAGTTTTTACACGTAAACTTGCAATGAATTAAGAAAAAACTATCTTTGCACACTTATTTATAATCAATCTAAACACCATGAAAAAAATATTATTTAGTTTATTAACACTTTCTATAACAATGCTTTCAGCACAAGAAACGCATTTAAAAAACATAAAAAAATTAACTTTTGGAGGCGATAATGCAGAGGCTTACTTTAGCCCCGATGGTAAAAACTTAACATTACAAGTTACAAACACGGCTTTTGGAGTGCCTTGTGATCAAATTTTTATGCTCGATTTGCAACAAGAAAATATTACACCCGAAAGTTTACAACTAATTTCAACGGGTAAAGGACGAACCACTTGCTCCTATTATATGCCCGATGGAAAACATATTTTATATGCCTCTACACACGAAGGAAACGTAGCTTGCCCAGCCCCACCCAAGCCAAAAGACGGTAAATATTTATGGGCAATTTATCCAGATTTTGATATTTATATTGCCGATTTACAAGGAAATATTACTAAAAAACTAACCGATAGCCCTGGTTATGATGCCGAAGCAGTGGTTTCGCCTGACGGTAAAAAAATTGCTTTTACAAGCGCCCGAAGTGGTGATTTAGAATTGTATGTAATGGATATAGACGGCTCAAACGTAAAGCAAATTACCAACGGATTAGGCTATGATGGAGGTTCTTTTTTTTCGCACGATAGCAAAAAGTTAGTGTTTCGTTCGTCTCGACCTAAAACCGAAAAAGATATTGCCGATTATAAAGAATTATTAGCCGAAAATTTAGTAGCACCTACCGAAATGGAGATTTATACTTGTAATATTGACGGCTCAGATTTAAAACAAATTACCCATTTAGGCAAGGCAAATTGGGCTCCTTATTTTCATCCTTCCGATAAAAAAATAATATTTTCATCCAATCATCATTCAACCAGAGGATATGATTTTCAGTTATATATGATTGATACTGATGGCACTAACCTAAAACAAATTACCTACGAAAGTGAATTTAACGCTTTTCCAATGTTTTCACCAGACGGTAAAAAATTAGTTTTTTCGAGCAATCGTCAGCAAAGCAAAGCCCGAGAAACCAATGTTTTTATAGCCGATTGGGTAGAAGGCGACCCTGCAGAATACACACAAAATAAAGAACTAAAAAAACATATTGTTTATTTAGCATCCGATGAATTAGAAGGACGATTAACGGGTTCTAAAGGCGAAACATTGGCAGCCAATTACATCAAAAAAGTGTTTAAAAAACTGAAACTAAAACCCTATCAAAACAAAAGTTATATTCAAAATTTTAGTTATAAAGTTCGTTTAAATCCGCACGATACCTTAGACATAAAAAATAATACTGGTAAAAATGTAATTGCTTTTTTAGACAACAAAGCTGATAAAACCATTATAATAGGTGCACATTACGACCATTTAGGACGAAACGAACACAACCATTCTACCAAGCCCAATTCAAAAGGTGAAATTCATAACGGAGCAGACGACAATTCTTCAGGTGTGGCAGCCGTTTTAGAAATGGCTCGAATGCTTTCAACCAATAAAACTATTGAAAAAGCAAATTATATTTTTGCTTGCTTCTCAGGAGAAGAAGATGGCTTAATTGGTTCAAAATTTATGGCTAAAAGCATAAAAGATTTGTATCCGAACATCATAACGATGATAAATTTAGACATGGTTGGTCGTTTAAATACAGACAAAGGCTTATCTGTTGGAGGAATAGGCACAAGCCCAGAATTTAAAACAATTATCGAAAAAAACAAACCTGCAGGGTTTAATTTAACCCTTGATGAAAGCGGTATTGGGCCCTCAGACCATACCTCGTTTTATTTAAAAGATATACCCGTTTTGTTCTATTTTACAGGCACTCACAACGATTATCATAAACCCAGTGATGATGAAGACAAAATAAACTATTACGGATTGCAAAACATTACCGATTATGTATTTAGAACCACCCAAGCCATCGAAAATTTACCCCAAATTACGTTTACAAAAACAAAATCTGAAAACGTAAAACAAGCACCTAAATACAAAGTAACCTTAGGTATAATGCCCGATTATACCGACCATGGAGATGGTTTGCACATAGATGGAGTTACCGAAAATCGTCCAGCAGCTGTAGCCGGAATTTTAGCAGGTGATATTTTAACAAAAATTGGCGATTGTGTAGTGAAAGAAGTATATGGATACATGGAATGTTTATCAAAAATAAATGCTGGTGAAACCAAAAAAGTAGAAATAAACCGAAACGGACAAGTTTTAACAGTAGATGTAACGTTTTAAAAGTAAACATCTTTTGAAAAAAATACTCCTCCTTTCAGACACCCATAGTCATATAGATGATTTTATTTTAAAATATGTAGCACAAGCCGATGAGGTTTGGCATGCAGGCGATATTGGCAATTTAGCGGTTACCGATGCTATTCAAAAACTAAAACCTTTGCGAGCGGTTTATGGTAATATAGACGATGCTAAAGCTCGAACCGAGTTTCCGCTTCATAATCGTTTTTTATGCGAACAAGTGGATGTTTGGATGACGCATATTGGGGGCTATCCGAACAAATATAACCCTCAAATAATCAATGAATTAACCCTAAATCCTCCAAAACTTTTTATTTGTGGACATTCACATATTTTAAAAGTTCATTTTGATAAAAAACATAATCTATTACATCTAAACCCAGGGGCAGCTGGTATCTATGGTATTCATCAGGTGCGAACGATGCTTCGGTTTGAAATTCATGCCATCGAAATTAAAAATTTAGAAATAATTGAAATAAAAAAGTAAAAAATCCATTAAAATATTAAAAAGCTATCTTATATTTGCAAATCTTAAAAAAAAATATATCAAAATGAGTGTTTTAGTTAATAAAAATTCAAAAATTATAGTTCAAGGTTTTACGGGTAGCGAAGGAACATTCCACGCCTCACAAATGATTGAATACGGAACCAATGTTGTAGGTGGAGTAACCCCTGGCAAAGGAGGAACAACTCATTTAGACCGTCCTGTTTTTAACACGGTTAAAGAGGCTGTGGAACAAGCAGGAGCCAATGTTTCGATAATATTTGTACCACCAGCTTTTGCTGCCGATGCCATTATGGAAGCAGCCGATGCAGGTATTAAAGTAATTATTGCCATTACAGAAGGTATTCCTGTGATTGATATGGTTACGGCTTATGCCTATATCAAAAGAAAAGGAGCTGTTTTAATAGGTCCAAACAGCCCAGGAGTTATCACACCAGATGAAGCAAAAGTGGGTATTATGCCTGGTTTTGTGTTTAAAAAAGGAAATGTAGGAATTGTTTCAAAATCAGGAACTTTAACTTATGAAGCGGCTGACCAAGTAGTAAAACAAGGTTTAGGAATTACCACTGCTATCGGTATTGGAGGCGACCCAATCATTGGAACTACCACCAAAGAAGCTGTTGAAATGCTGATGAACGACCCCGAAACGCATTGTATTGTAATGATTGGTGAAATTGGAGGACAATTAGAAGCTGATGCTGCCCATTGGATACAAGCCGATGGTAATCGTAAACCCGTAGTTGGTTTTATAGCAGGCGTAACAGCCCCGAAAGGACGAACCATGGGGCATGCCGGTGCAATTGTAGGTGGTTCAGACGATACTGCTGAGGCTAAAAAACAAATTATGAGAGCGTGTGGAATTCACGTAGTGGATTCGCCTGCCGAAATTGGTATAAAAGTAAAAGAAGTTTTAGGATAATTTAACCTAAAATAGTAATAAAAGCCCCCTCTTAAATCAGTAATTTTAGAGGGGACTTTATTTTTTTATATCATAAAAAGAGACACTTTACAAATGAATCACTTCTCCGTATGCATCGGCAACGGCTTCCATTACGGCTTCGCTCATGGTTGGGTGAGGGTGAATAGCTTTTAGAATTTCGTGCCCCGTAGTTTCTAATTTTCGAGCCACAACCGCTTCGGCTATCATATCGGTTACGCCTGCACCAATCATGTGGCAGCCCAACCATTCACCATATTTGGCATCAAAAATTACTTTTACAAAACCATCGGGTGTGCCTGCTGCTTTGGCTTTACCTGAAGCAGAAAAAGGGAATTTTCCAACTTTTATATCCAATCCTTTTTCTCGAGCCGCTTTTTCGGTTAAACCTACAGAAGCTATTTCGGGTGTTGCATAGGTGCAACCCGGAATATTGCCATAATCAATGGGTTCTACATGTAAACCTGCCAATTTTTCAACACATAAAATGCCTTCAGCAGAAGCTACGTGAGCCAGAGCCTGTCCAGGAACCACATCTCCAATAGCATAATAACCAGACACATTGGTTTGATAGTAAGCGTCTACCTGAATTTTATCTTTATCAACACTAATACCTACGTCTTCTAAACCTATATTTTCAATATTTGATTTTATACCCACGGCAGAAAGAACAATATCAGCTTCTAAAACCTCTTCGCCTTTGGCTGTTTTTACAAAGGCTTTTACACCCGTTCCTGAAGTATCAACCCGTTCTACGGAGGCATTAGTCATAATGTTTATACCCTCTTTTTTAAGTGAACGCTCAAATTGTTTAGAAATATCTTCGTCTTCTACAGGCACAATGTTTGGCATATATTCTACAATGGTAACTTCGGTGCCCATAGAGTTATAAAAATAAGCAAATTCAACTCCGATAGCTCCACTACCTACTACAATCATTTTTTTAGGTTGTTCGGCAAGGGTCATTGCTTGTCTATAACCTATAATTTTTTTACCATCTTGGGGTAAATTAGGCAACTCACGACTGCGAGCACCAGTGGCTATAATAATGTGATTGGCAGAAATTTCAGATTTAGAACCATCGGCTTTGGTAACTTCTACTTTTTTACCGAGTTTTACTTTTCCGAGCCCATCAATAACTTCAATTTTATTTTTTTTCATTAAAAACTGAACGCCTTTGCTCATCGCTTCAGCTACGGAACGAGAACGGTTTATAACGGCAGAAAAATCTTTATCAAAACTAGAAATTGTTAAACCATACTCCGAAGCATGTTTTAAATAATTAAAAACTTGTGCCGATTTCAGTAACGCTTTTGTGGGGATACACCCCCAATTTAAACAAATTCCTCCTAAATTTTCTTTTTCAACAACGGCTACTTTAAAGCCTAATTGTGAAGCTCTGATAGCCGTAACATAGCCACCGGGACCACTGCCTAAAATGATAATATCGTATTGCATATAAATAATTTTTCAAAATTTTAGCAAAGATAGTGTTTTTTTTAAATCTAATTAACACGCTCAAATTAGCTCCGTAGGAGCGATCTATTTGTAGAATAAGACAAATTACCCCATCTATAAAGCCTTTTTCAGAGGTAAAACCTCTGAAAAAGGCTAAACTGGCTATGTAAAAAAAAATATTCATGTTTTCTACAAATAGGAGAACTTAAAAAGTATTTAAAACAAACACATATAAAAGAATATTTTTACACTTTTTTGAAAAAAAACACACTAAAATTATGCACTATATAATTTTTTTGTAAATTAGTCCCCTAAAACAATCAAATTTTTTAACGTATGAAATTAAAATTATTTATTTTTACCCTTATGTTTTGTGTGTTTGGATATGCACAAACAGCCGTTACAGGTAGTGTTGTAGATTCAAACAAGCAACCCATACCTGGAGCAAATATTAAAGTAGTAGGCGAATCGACCGGTTCGGTTACAGATTTTGACGGAAAATTTACCCTTTCGGTAAATAAAAAACCTCCTTTTACTTTAGAAATATCAAATGTTGGCTTTAAATCGCAAAAAGTAAATGTTACAACCAATAATCAAAAAGTTTCTGTAACACTAGAAGAAGAACAAACAAGCCTTGATGAGGTAGTAGTTTCAGCATCTAGAACCCCTGAAAAAATTATGGAATCTCCCGTAACTATTGAACGGATGACAGCTGCACAAATTAAAAACACTACTTCTCCAACGTTTTATGAAGGTTTAGAAAACCTAAAAGAAGTGCACATGAATACCAGTAGTATGACTTTCAAATCTATCAATACTCGTGGTTTTGCAACAGTTTCAAACACCCGATTTATGCAGTTAGTAGATGGTATGGATAATTCTTCTCCTCTTTTAAACTTTGTATTAGGAAATATGATAGGTGTTTCTGAAATAGATGTAGCAAATGTAGAATTACTGCCAGGGGCATCTTCTGCTTTATATGGTGCAAATGCATTTAATGGTATTTTATTTATGAATAGCAAAAGCCCATTCACACATCAAGGAATATCAACGTATGTTAAATTCGGACAAACGAACCAAGAAGCAGCAGGGGTAAACAACTTTGTTGATTATGGAGTTAGAATGGCAAAAGCATTTACCCCTCATTTTGCTGCAAAAGCTAACTTTTCATATTTTACAGCTACCGATTGGTATGCTACTAATTATGATGATAAAAACGTATCGGGAAGAACCAGAGCTCATTGGAACTACAACGGAATGAATGTATATGGAGACGAGGCTTCTACCAATATTAGAGGTGTTGCACAAGGAATGTTTAATGCAGGAGCTATTACAGCAGCTCAATTAGCTGTTTTTCAAGCTATTTTACCTGATTATAACGTGAGTAGAACAGGATATAACGAAACCGATTTAACCGATAGCAAAGCTAAAAGTGCAAAAGTAGATTTTTCGTTACACTTTAAACCTTGGGCTAATGATTTTGAAATAATTTGGCAAAGCAAATTCGGCTTCGGAAATGCCGTATATCAAGGAGCTAATCGTTATTATTTGAATGGATTTTTTATGCAACAACATAAATTAGAACTTAAAAATAAAAACTTTTTCTTACGAGGATATATGACTTCTGAACATGGAGGAAACTCGTATGATATGCTATTCACAGCACTGAACGTAAACCGTGCTTGGAAACCCGATGCTACTTGGTTTGGGCAATATGCAGCAACCTATGTTCAATCAACTTTAGGAGGAGCAACCCCAGAACAAGCACATGCAAACGCTCGTAATGTTGCAGATACAGGACGACTTATACCCGGAACTACGGCTTTCAAAAATGCTTTTAATACCGTAATTGCTAATCCAGATGTTTTAAGTGGTTCAAAATTAGTTGATAATTCAAAAATTTATCATTCAGATGTAAATTATAATTTTAAAGATTTAATTGATGTAGCCGAAATTCAAGTAGGTGGTTCGTATCGTATATACGACTTAAATTCGTTCGGTAGAATTTATACAGATAAAGATAGTCCAATTTCTTATAATGAATATGGTATTTATACACAAGTTCAAAAGAAAATAATGGATGACAAATTAAAACTTACAGGTTCAATCCGTTATGATAAATCTGAAAATTTTGACGGAAGTTTTTCTCCAAGAGTATCACTTGTATATAGTGCTGATGAACAAAAAAAACACATAATAAGAGCATCGTTTCAAACAGGTTTTAGAAACCCAACTACACAAGACCAGTATATTGGCTTTAATGTAGGTAATGCAGTATTATTAGGTTCTGCTCCTGATAATTTAACTCGTTATTACGAAACTTTACCTGTTTCTACTGCTGCTGGACAAGGGTATGCAGGCGGAACAACTGCCTATATGGATGGTAATAATGCTTATTTTAATTCATATACAGCAGCTTCTGTTCAAGCATTTGCTGCAATGGTTGCTTCTACCGGAAATGTTCCTGCTGCTGCCGCTTTGTTAGTGAAATCTAAAGCTAGTTATGTAAAACCTGAAGTTGTTAAAGCTTTTGAATTAGGTTATAGAGGACAAGTAAAAGGGTTTAATTATGACCTTAACGGATACTATAATATTTATAATGATTTTATTGGTAACTTAACTGTTTTAGCTCCTTATTACGGAAAAGCAAGCCAAACTTTTGATTTTGCTCAAGGTGCACCAACGTACGCTACTAACCCAGCAGTTCAATCGTTACATGCACTTCAAAACGGAAACTACAGAGCGTATCAACTTTATACAAATACCGATTTAGAAATTAAATCAATTGGTTTTGGAGCAGGAATTTCTAAAAAAGTATATAAAGATTTTGAACTTTCAGCAAACTATAATTATGCAGAATTTGATTTTGATCAAGCCAAAGATCCAACATTCGAAGCAAGTTTTAATACACCAAAACATAGAGTTAAAGGAACTATATCAAATGATAAATTATTTAAGAATTTTGGATTTAGCCTTTCTGCTCGTTGGAATGATTCATACAAATGGGAATCATCATTTGCAGACGGTATGATTGATGAGGCAACTGTTGTAGATGCTCAGGTAAACTATTCGTTACCTATGTTAAAATCAACACTAAAATTAGGAGCAGCTAACCTTTTAGGGAAAGAATACTACTCTGTATTAGGTGCAGGTGCAATAGGTTCTCAATGGTTTGTTTCTTGGACAATAAACCCTTAAAAGTTATATGCTCTAAGTTTTATGCCTAATTGCATAAAACTTAGAGCATTGGTTTCTCTTTCTAAATAAAAATACTTTTTCTGAAAGTGAAATTAATTAACAATTTACCATTAACAATTAATAATTAATTATAATATTATGATAAAAAACATTAAATGGTTAAGCATTTTTGCTTTATCAATTTCAATCATCTCTTGTAATGATACAGATGAAACTACAGTAGTAGCAAATTCTTCAGACGGTATGCCTTTAACGGCTGGTTCGGCTAATTTTTCAAAATATGTTTCGTTAGGAAACTCATTAACGGCTGGTTTTTCAGATGCAGCTTTGTTTGTAGAAGGTCAAAAAGGAGCATATACAAATATCTTAGCTTCAAAATTTTCAGCAGTAGGAGGAGGAACCTTTAAAATTCCTTTTATGAGTGATAACATAGGAGGATTTAGTGGAGCACCAGTTGCTGGCTTTGGTCCACGTTTATATTTTAACGGAACGGCACCTGTGCCAGTGCCAGGAACTCCAACAACAGTTTGGGGGCAATCAATAGCAGCATCAGGACCTTACAATAACATGGGGGTTCCTGGGGCAAAAAGTTTTCATTTAGTTGCTAATGGATATGGACAACTAAATCCTTATTTTGGCCGGTTTGCAACTTCTGCAACTACTTCGGTAATTGCAGATGCAATGGCTCAAGCTCCTACATTCTTTTCGCTTTGGATAGGCAATAACGATGTTTTAGCGTATGCTTTGAGTGGAGGAACAGGAACAAACCAAACCGGAAACTTAAACCCTGCAACATACGGACTTGCTGATATTACTGACCCAAACGTGTTTGCAAGTGTTTATAATGGTTTAGTAAACTCATTAACAAACAATGGTGCAAAAGGTGTAGTAGCAAATATCCCTTATGTTTCATCGGTTCCGTTTTTTACAACAGTTCCTTTTAACGCTTTAGGGCTAAACTCTGCACAAGTAAGTGCTTTAAACACTGGATATGCCCAGTATAATGGTGGATTAGCCTTAGCAAATGCTAACGGTTTAATTTCTAATGAAGAAAAAACGGCAAGAACTATAACCTTTACAGTTGGTCAAAACCCTGTTGTTATTGTTGATGAGTATTTAACAACTGTTAATATACCCGGTGTAGGTGCTTTGCCTAAGTTAAGACAAGCAACAAATACAGATTATATACTCTTAGCATCAGGTGGGGTTAGTGCACAGGCACACTTATCAGCAGGTAATGGCTCACAAACACCTTTGTCAGACGCTTGGGTATTATCCAAAGGAGAAGTTGCTGAACTAAAAACAGCTACAGACGCCTTTAATGCAAGTATTCTTGCAAAAGCAACCGAAAAAGGGTTAGCATTTGTAGATGCAAATGCTATTATGCAACAAATTGCAAGTGGGGGTATCAAAGCTAATGGTTTCAATATTACTTCTGCATTTGTAACAGGTGGAGGTTTCTCTTTAGATGGAATTCACCCAAGCCCAAGAGGTCAGGCTCTTATTGCTAATAAATTTTTAGAAGCCATCAATTCTAAATACGGCTCAAACCTTAAAGGAGTAGATGTAGGTTTATATAGAATTTTATATCCGGCACAATTATAATATAGTTTAAGGGGACTTCTAAAAATATTTTCTTAAAAGACTGTTCAAATTTAAGAACAGTCTTTTTTGGTTCTATATTGTTTATAGTAGATATTTTCGGTTAATTTTTTTTTTGAGAAGCTATTTTTAAACCCCGTACGTAGTCCGATTATGGGGTTTTTATTTTATAATATACGAATTATATTTATGCGGTTCAGCTCCCCTCGACTTGTCCGGCCGTCTACCCACAAGTTTAAATGACTATATCTGCAAGAAAAATACTTTACGATACGTTTATATAAGGGTATGGAATTAGATTTCACAGGCAAGTTTCGGGATAAGAGGCTTGCAAAAAGGGGGCTATACTAATGAAAGGTTTTTTTTGCACACTTGAGATTGATTGTTGATATTGAAACCTATCAAGCGATTGGCTATAGCAATATCAACCTTTGGTATAGGGATTTAGACAAAGCCACAAAAGAAAATAGGTGTTATAAAAATTTACCGATTGAGGGAAAAGAGTCCTATAAATGGCGAAATGTTGTAATGGTAGTAAATCGGTTTTAGCAGCAGCAAGTATTACGATAGTTGGTGATAGAGAGAGTGATATTTATGAACTTTTATTGATGCTAAAAGTCAGAATATCAAAGTTTTGGCACGCAATAGGATAGATAAAAAAACGACAGAAGGTAAAAAAATATACGAAACCTTATCCGATATAGCCGTATCTGGGAGTTATGCTATATATATTTTAGGAGATACTAGAAAACAAACACAAAAACGAGAAGCGATTCTGGAGGTTAAATTTTCAGAAGTTTTGATTCGAAAACCAGACAACAAAAAAGACGATCGCCCAGATGTAATTAAAGTATGGTTTGTTGAGGCAAAATAGGTTAATAAAAAAGATGGGATTTGCTGGCAGTTGCTATCCACACACACACACACACACACACACACAGCATTGAAAGTTTTGAACAAGCCGTTCAAATGATAGAATGGTATGAGATGCGATGGTTTATCGAGCAAGTTTTAGGCTTTAAAAAAACAAAGGCTATAGGATAGAAGATAGCGAATTAGGCACAGGTTGGGCTCTAAGAAAATTATGAATCCTGTTGTTACAAAATGTGTTACGAGTTATGCAAATGCTCATAGCATACAACAGCACCAGTGAAGCAGAATATGCAAGATTGATTTTTACCGAACCCGAAATAGAATGTCTAACAAAATTAAACATTCGCAAAGAAGGTAAAACAGAAAAATTAAAAAATCCATACAAACCAAACTCTATGAAATGGACAACTTATATCATTGTAAGGTTAGGTGGTTGGTCGGGTTATCAATCGCAAAGACCTCCATGACCCATAACTTTAAAAAACAGAATAGACAAATTTAATCATGTTTACATTGGTTGGGGGATGGCAAAAGATGTGGGTAGTCGGTAGCTACAAGGGAGGGGAATAAAAAAAGCCCCTTACTCTTTTTACAGAACAAGAGACCTTTTTTTATGTTGATTATTGATTGTTGTTCGTTGTTGGGGTTTTGCCAGCAACCAGCAACTCTTTTAATTAAAACGCTTTCATTTGACTGCTATTTACTTGCATTACATCGCCTTTTTGTTTCAAAACTACAAGTCCGTTTTCGGGTGCCATTTTTTCGGCATCTGTTTCAAAACTTAAGCCCGCAATACCAACATATAATTTATGATTGGAATAATCGGGAAATAAAATTCTGAAATTTTCAGGTTTTTGGGTTATCAATTTTGTGATATGTTCTTGTTTTACTTTTTGCTTTACTTCTATAATGCCAACTGCATCTCCGTTTTCTAAAAAAATATCATACTCGTCTTCTTTTCTATGTTTTTTTTGTTTAATATTTCTACTTATTTCGTCAAATTTTACCGTGCCCAAAATTTTATTTTTCTCCAACGAATTATAAAAAAACTCTTCAGCAGAATCGCCCATACTATGACCAATATCTCCCAACTGACGACCAACTTCTTTTAATTTAGCATCGGTTTCTTTAAACCTTTTACTTAACTCCGCATTGGTTTCTTGTTGAGAAATACGCAATTCTGCCATAGCTAAAGCGTTTTCTTTTAGTATTTGTTTTATTTCTTCTATTGTTGTATCCATAACTTATTTTTTTACAAAGATAAAGATTTTTTAA
>CAYXAF010000035.1:0-22757 GCA_964463035.1 uncultured Flavobacterium sp. | reverse complement strand
AATCTATGAATGGCTTAAAACTAAAATCTATTGGCATAGAGCGAGCCAAGGGCATCATCGGATTAATCAATCTAACCTACAATTTATTTCGATACGAACAAGTGATGAGATTAAATTTAATAATTGTTAAATAATTGAAATACAGATAGATAGATAGATAATTTTTAAAAAAAACTTGTAGTTTTTGATAAAAATATAAAAATAAGTAAATACATTTGACAATGATTTTAGAAAATTGTTAAAAGGGTTTTGATATTTTCTAAAATAAAAACGAAAAAAAAGAAATTTTAGAACCCATCTTAAGAATTAAAAATTGAAAATTGAAAATTGAAATCCTTATCAATCTCCTCTCTTTTTAAAAGCCCCTCCTTTGGAGGGGTTGGGGAGGAGGGGTGAGGTTCTAAAAAAACAGACCAATGAAAAAACAACTACTACCCATAGTGATGCTTGTAACAGTAACAATTGCCCACAGCCAATCTTTCCAATGGCTTGGCAACGGAGGCGGCAACAACACTTTAGATTATGAAGAACAAGAAAACGTAATTGATTTAAAAACCGATAGCCAACGCAATGTGTATCTCCTGTCGTATATTTCGCGTCTCGGAGCATCGGTAGCGGGCATACCTGTAACCACCTACGATGCTGGAGGTGCTACTGGCAATCATGATTTTATTTTGGTTAGTTACAGCTGTGCAGGTGCCTATCGCTGGCACAAAGTTTTTTTTTTGGGGGGGGGCGATGACCCCTTTGGCTTGGTGATAAACAGCCAAGACAACGTTTATGTAACAGGTCATGTGTCCGAATGTAATACCTCTGGGGGTTTGAATTATTCCGAGGCACGCATAGGCGACAACAACGGGGTGGACTACTCCTTTGCAACACCCCCACCAGCTGCAGGCAAACCTTTTTAACAAAGTTTACAAGCACAGGCGTATTCCAGTGGATACATTTCCCTTATACACACATACCTTATATAGAAAAGGAACCATATCCTTCTCGTTTTTTACACATTGTAAACGACGAAATTTATTGGGCTATCAAGTTGCCACCGGGCAGTTATGAGGGGGGCAGGTAGTAAACTCCGATACCACGGTGCCCTACCGAGAGTATTTGTTAAAATACAATACATCGGGTGTTTTTACAGGCAGTGTATTGTTTGATATTAAAATAAATACCTCTAATGGTTTCCCAGATAATGAACTTCGTTGGTATCGCAATCCGTATAACGGCAATTATTACGTTCGGTATGACAACTCGGGTGGACAATCCACCGAAACCCTCACAGTGGGGGGCACGACTATCAACGCTTTTTTACCTAAAATTATCTGCTTCAATGCACAAGGGCAATACCTCTGGCACCGAGGGGTTACAGGTGCTGGTTTATATTTGACTGGTCTTGCCTTTAGCCCACAACATGTATATGTAGCAGGCCAAGATATAATGGCAACATCAAGTATCAATTTTTTAGGCTAGTCAGCCGAAGGTATTTCGGGTTTAGGAAACGTAACTTTTATTATGAAATGTCCGCAAGACATGAGTTCGTATGAATGGATTTCACATAACAATCCAACAGGTGGACTTTCTGGTATTTTACACTATGCCCCAATACCGATGTTTTATATTATGGATTTAGTTTAGGGTTCAGTCCATTTGTGTGGGGTAGCCAGAGCATAGCAGGTCCAGGAGCCAACAACGGTACCGATCCTTTGCTTGCTCAGTTTAATACGACTACGGGTGCTTGCACCAGCCTTGTCCGCATACCCGGCACCAATGGATATTCAGATGAAATTACATCCATTACCCAAGATGCTGCTGGAGACTTAGTGGTAGGCGGCTATATGGGGCTAAACCTCACCGTAAACGGCACCACCTATACCTATAACGGAGGCAACACCGATTATTTTGTGGCTAAATATACCACACAACCCTGCCAACCCCTGGCTCTTGACAAACAGACCTGAGTAACTTAGTATATACCTACCCAAACCCCGCACAAAACACCGTAACCCTACAAAACCTACCCATAACCTGCAACTACACCATCCACAACCTCCTGGGGCAAACCCTATAAACAGGAACCCTAACCCCCAACCAAAATACCCTAAGATTAGAAAACCTACCCCAAGGTAATTATAACCTACTCCTCACCCAAAACGGAGCAGTAGTCTATAAAACCTTGCTTATAAAAAATTAGAGATTAGAGATTAGAGGTTTGAGATTTGAGATTAGAAAAAAACTTCTAATTTCAAATCTCAAATCTCAAAACCACTTCCTTGTAAACAATGAAATAAGTGTTTTGGGGCTTAGGGTTACCACAAATCTAATTTTTTCGGCATAATTGGAACTTTTCAATTCATAACCATTGCTGGAATACACAGGCATATAAAGTTCAAAATAATCGGGCACAAGATTGAGTCGTAAACCACTATCAAACAAAAATTTAGGTTCAATTGTTTTGTTTTTTATAAAACCAGCATCGGCATAAACCTCTAACCAATTCCAAATACTTATACTACTATTAACCGAAGTAACCCATTGATTAGCAAGCTTTTCTGTAAATTTTGTTTTAAAACCAGCATCTGCCATCACAAATTGTTGGCTGAACAAACCTGTGGCTTCGCTTCTGCCTAACAAATTATAATCAAATAAATAATCGGACGGTCTATAAACCCCAAAATCGAAATAATCTGTAGCTGATTTTCGGTATAAAAAACCGCCAAAATAGCCTCTTATACTGAGTTGTTTATTGTTTTGAAACAATTTTCTATATTGAATTTCGCCTGAAATTTTTCCAAAAACATTAGCAATTTGCACATCTGCCGAAACGTTAAAATGTTTTTTAATTTCGCTCCGTCCGTTATAAAATCGTGCATTTAAAACAGAATAACTTTCGGTTAAATTTTCCAACGTAAAATTGGAGGGTTCTCGGTTGATTGAAATGTATCGGAATAAAAAATATTCGTTATGATTTTTTCTAAAATCGGGGTCTTTAAACCGAATGGTAACACTCGGATTAAACTTCATATACGAGGCATTTGGGGCATAATGCGACACGCTACCTCCCAAACTATAGCGGATGTTGTGCAACCAACCGTTTCGGTAATTTTGCAAATACGAAAACGAAACCGAACCAATCAAACCCTGAGGTTTTGTGGCATACATTGGTATTATATTAAACGTAAAAGGCTTGTTTAGGATTGATTTATTATGAAAACTCATCCCAATTGCCAAACCATCGTATAAATTATACGACCATTCGGGCACAAAAAAAAGTTGATTATAATATGGATTTTCAAGGTCTTTTAAAAATGTAATTTTTAAGGGTCGATTGTTGAGAAAAAAGCCTTTGGTTGCCTTCCAATTGTTCCGATTGTTGAACTCAATCACTTCGTTATCATAATTTAGGACGAATTTATCAGCAAAATTATTTTTAAAAACCAAAACAGAATCTTTAGTGATATTTTTGAGCCATTGTTTATAAACCAATGTATCGTTTTTAAAGGCATAAAGCGGAATAGGAACGTTGGTTTGGGTTTTATTTACCAATTTTATGGCAATACTATCCTTTGATTTTATAGTTTTTTCAAAGGCATAATCCACTAAATTTTTACTTTCGATGTAGTTTTTAAAAATCCAATCAATATTTTGATTGGTTTGTTGTTTTAAAATATGTTCAAAATCGGCTCGAGTGGTAAACCTGGTTTTATTTTTTTTAAAAAAAGTAGTTATTCCGTTCAAAACAGTCTCTTTTGAGGTGTAATTTTCGAGCATTTTAAGTACCAAACCTGCTTTGCATTTATTTGCAATTTGTTGATTAAATTTTATAAGTGTGCTTTGGTTGTTACTAAGCGATTGGTCTAAATTTTTTCGAGCCATCAATAAATATAAATAGCTGCATTGCTCGTTAAAAGTAAGGTTAAAAAAGTTATAACCTTTGAGTAATTTAAAAGTTGATAAACTCCCCATCATTTTACAATTGGGATAATTTTCATCAATATAATTCATCATTAAATACATTTGAATACCATCTAAAACCCAATAATCGTTCCTGCGATTAAGCTGTGTGTTGGCTTGTAAAAAATTATATAGGTATGTTTTTAAAAAGTTTAATTCAAATACAAATTCATCGGAAAACGGGCGTAAAAAAGTAGGTAAATCGCTCATTCCGTTGATAGGATTTCGGCTATAATCTAACTGGGAAACTATTATTTTTTTAGTTTTAGGTTTACCTAATTGTTCCGAAACAAATTTGGTAATTTTATCAATTAAAAGGGCTTTTTGTATTGGTTTTAATCGGTTGTCTTTCAGGTTAGTAGCCACTTTAACAATTTCGTTTTCATAAGTTTCAAACGATATTTTTTTTTCTAAATAGAGTCGTAAATCGTTCTGGTTTTCAAGGGTTAGGTGATAGGTTTTATTGTTTTTTTCTACGGAGGCATTGGTAGTTAGTTGATAATTTATGGGTAGATGTACCTGTACTAAAAAAGTTCCATAAGCATTGGAACAATCGTTCAAATTTTCGTTGCTTTGAATTATAAAATGATTGTTTATAAACTGTGCTGGTACTATTAAAAATTCTTGTAAAGCAAAACTTCCGTTCGCATAAAAACCATAACCAGTAAATTTTTCATTCGGAAATTTCAATACATAATCAAGGTTAATTTCTATGGTTTCGGCTGGTAAAAGTTTCTTTTTTAAAAATATTTGAATAATATCTGGATGTTTTTTTATCCGATACCATTCTAAATTTTCAGCAGTTGCACCATTGATGTAGTTTATTTGTGTATAGCCCCTGTCTTTTTCTTTGGCAATATAAAATTTTCGTTCAAATTCATCTGAAAAACGATTAGCCAAAGGGGTATTTTTAGAGGAATAGGCATTGTTCCAATCGTTTAAATAAATTGTTTTAAGTGTATCATTTGTTTGGTTTATAAATACTATCTTTTGTTGTATGCTTGCCGTTTTATCGACAAAATTAAAGGTAATATCTGCCAAAATATTATATTGAGCAAAACATTGCAGCGAAAATAATAAAAATAAAAAAGAAATTTTTTTCAAAATAAAATAGTTTTTTAGGAGCGTAAAAATATGAAATTAAAAATTCTATATTGAATATAGTGATAATTAAATTTGGAATATTGTGAATTTATAGAAAAAGTGTAGTATATTTATGATTTTTAAGGAGTAGAAGGCAAAGTTAAAAAGATTTTTTAGAAGCCTCCTACAGATTTAAAATTATTAGTGTCCGATAAAAATCCTCACATTTTGTAAGGATTTTTATCGGACAACAGTGACTCAAAATTATAAAATGAACCAAATTATGAAAACCCTCACCATAGTTTTGGTTATTTTTATCCCGCTTACGTTTATTGTAGGTATTTATGGAATGAATTTTGACAATATGCCCGAACTGCATTTTAAAAATGGTTATTTTTAAGTATTAGCTGCTATGGGTGTTTTGGTGGGCTTAATGCTACTTTATTTTAAACAAAAAAAATGGTTTTAGCACTGTGGTTATGTATTAGATTAATATACAATATTTTAATACAAAAAAACTCAGGAATAGGCATCAATTATTTCATCAAAAACAGTTAGCAATTCAGGCAAGGTTTCAAGCGTAACTAATTTGTTTCTATATGGTTTAAAATTTTGAATTCCTTTAAAATAATTGGTATAATGACGTCGCATTTCTAAAATTCCTACTCGTTCATCTTTCCAATCAATTGACCAAAGCAGATGATTTTTGGCAACTTCTATGCGCTGAGCAAGGGTAGGTTCTGGCAGTAGTTTGCCTGTTTTAAAATAGTGTTTTATTTCGTCAAAAATCCAAGGATATCCAATGGCAGCCCTTCCAATCATAATTCCATCAACACCAAATTTATTCTTATATTCTAAGGCTTTTTGAGGGCTATCAATATCACCATTACCAAAAATTGGTATCACAATTCGAGTATTATTTTTAATCTTTGCAATATAATTCCAGTCAGAATGTCCTTTATACATTTGCGAACGGGTTCGGGCGTGTATCGTAAGTGCTTTAATACCCACATCTTGTAGGCGTTCGGCTACTTCTTCAATATTAATAGAATTTTCATCCCATCCTAAGCGTGTTTTAACCGTAACTGGCAAATGGGTGCTTCGGACAACCGCTTGGGTAAGTTTCATCATCAAATCAATATCTTTTAGAACGCCCGCTCCTGCCCCTTTACTCACTACTTTTTTTACAGGGCAGCCAAAGTTAATATCAATCAAATCGGGCTTAACGGTTTCTACAATTTGTGCCGAAAGTGCCATAGCTTCCTCATCTCCTCCAAAAATTTGAATGCCTACGGGTCGTTCGTAATCAAAAATATCTAATTTTTTTCTGCTTTTTATTGCATCTCGTATCAGCCCTTCACTTGATATAAATTCAGAATACATCATATCGGCACCATGTTGTTTACACAACCTCCGAAAGGGTGGGTCTGAAACGTCTTCCATTGGGGCTAACAGTAACGGAAAATCGGGTAGTATTAGGTTTCCTATGTTGCACATATTTAGTAAGATATGGTTTTAAAATAGGCTTTGATAGTTTCGATAGCTGGGGCATCTAAAAGGTTGAAAACACAACGTTTTACCTCGTTGTTTTTTGTATAAACAGAAATCCCAGAACTATCGGGAGTAATTTTTTTAATTTCAGAAATTTGAACTAAAAATTTTTCTTCGCTATCGGGTAAAAACCATTCAATTTTTTCTGGGTTATATTTAAAATAATATTTTTTAATATTCCGAAGCATATAAACAAATTGAATTACCAAAAGAGTATAAGTTCCGATTAAAAATTTAGAATCGGTTGTGTAAATTATTGAATATATTAAAAGTGAAGTAACGATAGCTAAAATGATTGAAAATATTAATATTTTTCGTTGAAAAAGTTTAATTTGTGTCATCGTGAATAAATTATTGGATAGTTTTATCTTGCAAAGCAAACACTTTTTTAAGCAAATCTGTGGTTCTGGCTTGGATGTTGTTTCTAATTTCGAGTTCTTCTATAGCCACCATTTTAAAGACTCCGTTCAGGGCTTGTTGGGTTACATAATCGGTTAAATTTGGATTTACTTTTTTTACCAAAGGTAGGGTGTTGTATTTTGTGATGATATTTTGCCAAATTTTATCGGCCCCCACTTTGGTAAACGAGTTTTGAATAACAGGGTTAAATTTTTCATACAAAGTAGTTTGTGTAGTGTTTTGTAAATACAAGGTTGCTGCATTTTTTTCGCCTAAAACAATGTTTTTAGCATCAGTTATGGTCATTTGTGTAATTGCAGTTACAAATACTGGAGTTGCTTCTTTTACAGCATCTTCGGCAGCACGGTTCAGTACCTTTAAACCTTCGTCGGCTAATTTGCTTAAACCAATATCTCGCAAACCTTTATCTACTTTTTTAAGCTCTTCGGGCAACAAAATTTTTACCATTTCATTTTTAAAAAAGCCATCGGTTTGAGTTAGTTTAACTACTTGTTTATCAATACCATTTTGAAGAGCTTGTTTTAAACCATTTGCCATATCTTGTTGAGTTAGTCCAACGCCTGCCTGAGGTAGTTGATTAACCACTTGTTGAAGCTCCGCACAGCTGATAGTCGTAAATACAAAAAAAATAAGTGCTAATTTTTTCATAATTTTTATAATTTTTGCAAATATACAAACCGAATACACTAATTTTGCAACGGTATGAAAAAGTTTGCAAAAATAAACATGGTTTTAATGCTTGGAGTGGTTTTAATATCACTTTTCCAATCGTTGCACACGTTTTCGCACGAATATTTTAAAGAAACACACACACATAATGCTCCTATAACCAACGAAAACAGAGGTTTTGTTATCCATCAAGGGCACGAAAACTGTTCTATTTGCGACTTTAATTTTGGCTTTTTTGTAAACCCTACTCATTTTTCACTTCGATTATATACTCCACATTTTGAAATTCCTTACTATTTTAGTATTCAAACCACCGAAATTTATTTTTCGGGAGCTTCTTTTGTTCGTAGAGGTCCTCCTACAACGGTTTAATTTTTAAAATCCTTTATGTTTCACAGTAAATTTCATCAAAATTTACACATTAATCTTGCTTTTTAAAAAGATGAGAATAATTCCTATGAAAAATTTAAGTATTCTATTGCTTGGGTTGTTTTCAACCTATGGCTTTGCACAATTCCATATTACAGGCATGGTGGTAGATAGCCAAAACATACCTTTAGAAGGTTGTCATATCCATCATAAAAACGAATGTGAAGTTACCAAAGCCGATGGTAAATTTCATATCGGCAATTTAGAGGCAGGCAATCATTGGCTAAAAGTAACGTATTTGGGTTTTAAAACCTTAGATACTTTGGTTTCAGTAACAGCCCATGTAGATATTATTTTACATTTACAACCCGAAGCAACCACCTTGCAAAGCATAGAAGTAAAAGCAATAAGCATTCAATCAAAACCTGAAATTATGCAAAAAATAAATGTAAAAATTCTTGAAAAAAACAGTGAAAAATCGTTGGCTGAGGTGCTTAAAAATCTGTCTGGAATTAGTGTTTTAAAAACAGGAACTACGGTTAATAAACCCATAATCAATGGGTTGCATAGCAGTAGAGTGCCTATTATTGCTAACGGAGCCAAATTAGAAGACCAAGAATGGGGCATAGAGCATGCACCCACGATAGATGCTTTGGCAAATGATAAAATAGTGTTGATAAAAGGTGCAAAAACCTTACAATACAGCGGAAATGCTATGAGTGGCTTGGTACTTACAGAAACTACGGAATTAGGCATAGATACCTTGATGGGCAAAACAATTTTAGGCTATATAGCCAACGGAAAAGGTGGATTTTTACATCAAAAATTGGGTTATAAAAAGAATAAATTTTCGGTAAATACAGCTATTACAAGTAAATATTTAGGGGATAAAAAAACACCTACCTATTATTTATCAAATTCGGGTAATCGTGAAATTAGTTTTTTAACCGATGCGTATTGGACAGAAAATTTGTGGAAGTTTAAGATTTTGTATAGCTATTTTACAACCGAAATGGGTATTTTAAAAGCCTCACATATTGGTAATACAATTGATTTATACAACGCAATTCTGCTACAACAACCCTATTTTGTGGATAATTTTAGTTATAAAATTGATAATCCGAAGCAAAAAGTGAAGCATCAAACGGCAAAATTTAAAATTAATAAGCATTTTGATGATTTTAAAGAACTAAGTTTTGAATACAACTATCAGCATAACAATCGGTTAGAATTTGATGTTCGTAGAAATACAACCAATAATAGCAAAGCCTCTTTAGATTTGACTTTGCGAACGCATACAGCCGATTTTGTTTTTGAAAATTCAAAACAAAAATTTGGTTATATACTTGGCTTACAAGGTAACTTTCAACAAAATACTGTGAATTATGAAACAGGAATTCAACCCTTAATTCCACAATATAAAAAAGTGGGGAGTAATTTTTTTGCTATTTTTAATCTAAAATTTGGAACAAAATTATCGACAGAAGTTGGCTTGCGATATGATTTTACACGATTAGAAGCGCAGCAATATTACAAAAAAAACCAATGGATAAACAGAGGTTATGTTGCTGAATTTCAAAAATTTGTAGTTAAAGAAGAAGGAACACAAGTGCTAGCAAAACCAGTTTTTGACTATCATAATTTTTCAAAAACCGTGAGTGGTAGTTATGTTTTTTCCACAAAATTTATTGGAAAAATAAGCGGAAGTGTTCAAATGAGAAACCCAAATCCTTCCGAATTGTTTAGTAATGGCTTACATCATTCATCTGGGATGATAGAATACGGAAATTTACGCTTAAAAAGGGAAGTTTCTACCCAAATATTTACCGCTATAAATTACAATTTTAATCATTTAACAATTGAAATTCAGCCGTTTTATAACAAAATACAGCATTTTATGTATTTAAAACCTATAGGATTTGAACAAACCATTCGAGGTTCGTTTCCTGTTTGGGAGTATCAAAAAACGGATGCTGTTTTGAAAGGTATTGATCTTGTAACTCATTATAATATAAATAATTATTTAACTTATAACCTAAAAATAAATTATGTAAAAGGGAAAAATACGCTCGGAAATATTCCTTTGGTTGATATGCCTCCTTTTTCCACCACTCAAAGTGTTGTGTATCAATCAAAAAGCAAAAATTTTTCAGCAAGTTTAGAACATGAATGGGTGACTCAACAAAAAGAGTTTCCTAACTACGATTTTCAAACACTTATTATTGATGAAAATGGCAATCAGAAAAGTACTTTGGTAGCCATTAGTAAACCCACAAAGGCTTATCAACTGTGGAATGCTTCGGTAGATTATTATTTTTCAATCTATAAAAATAAAGATACAACTATTCGGATTGTAAGTGATAATATCTTTAATACGCTCTATCGAAATTATCTAAACAGACATCGGTTTTTTGCCGATGAAATGGGCAGAAATATTAACTTTCAACTTGTTTTTAATTATTAACGACGAACCAAAAATTATGTTTTGAATATTTTAAAAAGTAAGGAGTTTATACTATTTATTAACAATTTTAAAAATAAAAATATCATGAAAAAATTAACCTATTTATTTATATCGCTTTTAGCAACCACTTTTTTTGTAAGCTGCACCAGTAACGATGACGAACCAGAACCCGTAAACGAAGAAGAACTAATCACAACATTAAAAGTTACTTTAACAGGTAATGGAGAAGTTATTACCTTGCAATTCAAAGATTTAGATGGAGATGGTGGTAATGCTCCTGTTTATACTGTTTCAGGAAATTTAATAGCGAATACTACCTATCAAGGAACTACACAATTTTTAAACGAGTCAGTAAACCCAGTGGATGATATTACCGAAGAAGTGAACGCAGAAGGAACCGCTCATCAGGTTTTTTATCAGTTGAGCAATGGTTTTGGAGCTTTAAGCTATACAACTACCAACAACGATGCTAATGGTAAACCAATTGGTACCAATTTTATATTGGAAACAAACGCAACTACTGGTTCCGCTATTTTTACAGTTACCTTGAAACATTTGCCAAACAAATCGGCAGCTGGATTAACTATAAACACTCCAAATTTAGCAGGAGGTTCAACCGATGCTGAGGCGGTTTTTTCTGTTACTGTTGTAAATAATGATTAGAAGTTTCCTATAAAATTTTAGTTAATAAAACCTTTGTCAAAATACGGCAAAGGTTTTTTATGTTTTTTGTTTCTTTTTTCGGGCGGCAGGGAACAAAACATTGTTTAAAATAAGCCGATATCCAGGTGAGTTAGGGTGCAAATCTAAAACTGTTGGAGCATCACCCACTTTGTGCTGATAATCTTCGGGGTCGTGCCCTCCATAATAGGTAAACATCCCTTTGCCAATGGTTCCGTGTATGTAGCGAGCTTCTCCGTTAATTTTACATTCACCCATTACCAGCACATTTGATTTTATTTTTTCGGAAGAAAAAGCCGTGGTTTGCCCCATAAAACCTTTGATTAGTTGCGTATGATTTTGGCAAAGCATAGTAGGTATTGGGTCCCACTTGGCAGAATAATCCATCAAGGTAAAATAATCTAAATCCATCGAAAAATTAGGTTTTCCGTGTTCTTCGGTGGTATCAATATCCGAAAATTCATACCGCATCGGGTTTCGCTCTAAATTGTAATTTTTAAAGGCAAAACCTTGTGTAAAATCTATTTTTTCTTGATAATTGGGCTCGCTATCATCTCCGTCAAACATTGGTTCACAAATATCTACACCTGTGGCAGCCAAGGCAATATCAAAACTATCTGTTGCTGAACACATCGCAAACATAAAACCTCCTCCAATAACAAAATTTTTAATCTTGGTTGCTACGGCTAATTTACATTCTGAAACTTTTACATAGCCTAATTTTTTTGCTAATGCTTCGGCTTCTTGTTTTTGTTCTATATACCAAGGGGCATTTCTATATGCTCCAAAAAACTTACCATATTGCCCTGTAAAATCTTCGTGATGCAGGTGCAACCAATCGTATAAAAGTAAGGCATCGTTGAGCACTTCTTCATCATAAATAGTAGTAAATGGAATTTCTGCGTATGTTAAAACTAATGTAACGGCATCGTCCCAGGGTTGTTTTCCTTTCGGAGAATATACAGCAATTTTAGGAGCTTTTTCGAGCACTACTACTTCTTGATTTTGCGATGGGCTGCTAATTTCTTCTAAAATTTGATGGGCAGCAGCATCACTTAAAATCTCAAAACTAACATCTCGTATTTGACATTCTTTTCTAATTTCGGGAGCATCGGGTAGTAAAAACGAACCCCCTCTATAATTGAGTAACCAGCTGGCTTTAAATTCTTTAGACAAGCACCAATAGGTAATTCCATAAGCCTTCAGGTGGTTTTTTTGCCCTTCAAATTCCATTGGTATTAAAATAAAGGAAGCTTTTGCAGAAAAAAACAGACCAAGAAAAAAGATAAAAAATAGTTTCTTCATCGTAAAATAAATATAAATTGATGTTAAAAGTAATGTATTTAATTGAAAATATTTTTTTTAAGGAATATTTAGATATTTATGTGTTTGTATAGACAATTTCCATTGAGGGTTTTGCATTATATAGTCAATTAAAACAGGGGTAATTTCCGCTTGTTTACTCCATTCGGGCTGCAAATAAAGCAAGGCATTTTGATTGGTTTTTTTGGCTTGTTCTTCTGCAAAAATCAAGTCGTGTTTGTTGTGCACTATTATTTTTAGTTCGTTTGCCACTTCATAAATTGGTTCCAGCGGAAGTTTGTTTTTTTTAGGCGAAAGGCAAATCCAATCCCAAATTCCGCTTAATAGGTATGCTCCCGATGTTTCTATATGCACTTTAAAGGATTGATTTTTAAGAAGTTCTGTTAAAGGTTTCATATTCCATTGCAAGGGTTCTCCACCTGTAATTACCACTGTTTTTGCTACTTTTTTAGCGTTTTCAACAATAATTTCGATGGGGGTGGCAGGGTGCAAAGCCTCATTCCAACTTTCTTTTACATCGCACCAATGGCAACCCACATCACAGCCACCAATTCGGACAAAATAAGCAGCCGTTCCTGTATAAAAACCTTCACCTTGAAGGGTATAAAAACCTTCCATCAAGGGTAATATTCTCCCTTCTTCGAGGGCTATTTGTGTTTTGTTTGTCATTTTTTATAAATAGAGTTCAAGTGCTACTTCTAAAATTTCGTAATGCGAATCGTGGCTTTTTAATTGCCCATTTTTTAGCACTAAAATTTGAGGCGATTGATGTTCTACCGAAAATTGTTCGGCTAATTTATTTGAAATATCTCGATGGTTTAATAAATCTAAATAATAAAAATCTATTAAATTTTCATTTTTATTTTGTTGCATTTCAAATTCTTTCAAAACCATTCTACTGATTCCACATCGAGTACTATGCTTAAATATTACGGCTGTTTTTAGATACGAATTTTCAACTATTTCGTTTATTTGAGTTATATCGGTAAGGTTTTTAAAGTTCATTTTTGAGTGTTTTATCAGTTAAAAATTTTCTTCCTAAGGCTGTTATATAAGGTTTCATCTCCAAAAATTGATACTTAAACTGTGTTGTAAATTTTTTCGAACTAAACTCATCTTGGCTAAACAACGATTGCGTTATCGGTTTAGAAAATATAACTCCTTTAAACAATAATTGTGCAAAAAGCCTGTCAAAAAAGCAAATTACAGCCATCAAATTTTTAGAAATTTTTACCGAAGGTGCTTTTTTATGAATACTTAAAGCAATGGTTTCTAAAATATTTTGATACCTTACGTTTTGAGCTACTAAAATATATTGTTCGTTTTTTTGAGGAGCATTCATCAGCATAATCATAGCATTTACTACATCTTCCACGGCAATTATTGCTATTTTCCCTTCGGTATAAAAAGGGAGATACTTATATATTTTTTCAAAAATTTTTCCAGAGCCTTTATTCCAAGCATTATTTTCATCGGTAAAATAACCAAAAATAACTCCTGGATTTACAATAATTACTTCAACTCCCTCTTGTGAGGCTCTCCAAACCTCAGTTTCAGCACCATGTTTTGTAATGGCATAATCTGAATGGTCAAGAGCAGTATTCCACTCCAATACTTCGGTTATGAGTGTTTTCTGTTCCCTTGCATCACCCAAAGCAGCAATCGAGCTTACATAACATAATTTTTTAACTTTGAAATCGATACAAAAATTAACAATATTTGCGGTTCCTTCAATGTTTATTTTTTGAAGTTTTTCTTCATCTTTTAGATTAAACGAAACCAAAGCAGCACAATGATATACCTGCTCTACGCCTTCAAATGCAACAGAAAGTGTGGTTATATCGGTAATATTGGCTTGTATCCATTCTATATTTTTAAATAATTCTACTTTTTGATGGTGTTTAAAAATATTTTTAGTTTTTTTGATACTTTTTTCTTGGGTATAAATTGCACGAATACTTGCTTGATTTTCAAGCAATTGCATAACTAAATATGAACCGACAAAACCCGTAGCACCTGTTACTAAAATCATAAAAATAAAAATATTTTAGCGTTCAAAAGGAGGTAAAAGTTGGTTAGAAACTTCGCCAAAACCTATTCTAATGCCTTGCTTTTCACAATATCCTTTGATAATAACCGTGTCAAAATCGTTGATATACTTCCGTTCTGTTCCATCGTTCATTTTAATAGGATTTTTGCCTCCCCAAGTTAGTTCAAGCATCGACCCAAAACTATCAGGCGTGCTCCCCGAAATGGTTCCACTACCCATCATATCGCCCGAATTTACCTTACAACCATTGCTAGTATGATGAGCTAATTGCTGAGCCATTGTCCAATATAAATATTTAAAATTCGACTTTGAAATCGTCTTTTCGGACGAATTTTTAGGTTTAATAAGTACTTCTAAGTTTATATCAAAGGCTTTTTTACCTTTTTGTTGTAAATAGGGTAGCGGTGTGGGGCTTTGTTCGGGGCTTTTTACTCGGAAAGGCTCCAGAGCATCCATCGTTACAATCCAAGGTGAGATAGATGAGGCAAAACTTTTCGCTAAAAACGGTCCTAAAGGCACGTATTCCCACTTTTGAATATCTCGAGCACTCCAATCGTTAAATAAAACCATTCCAAAAATATATTCTTCAGCTTCTTCCACAGGGATAGACTCACCTAATTGGTTGACATCGGTGGTTATAAAAGCCATTTCAAGTTCAAAATCGACCATTTTAGAAGTTCCAAAAATGGGTTGTGTTTCTCCGTTGGGCAATGTTTGCCCCATTGGTCGATGCACAGGAATACCCGATGGAATGATAGATGAACTTCTGCCATGATAACCTATAGGCAGGTGTAACCAGTTGGGTAACAAGGCATTTTCTGGATCGCGAAACATTTTGCCAACATTAGTTGCATGTTCTTTGCTTGAATAAAAATCGGTGTAATCACCTATTTGAACAGGGAGTTGCATTTCTACATCATTTATATCGAAAATAATTTTGGTTTTATGAGTCTTATTATCTCTTAAAATGGGGTTGTTTTCGTCAAAAATTTCCGCTAAACGATTTCGAACCAATCGCCATGTTTTTTTGCCATCCGAAATAAAATCGTTTAGGGTATCTTGCATAAACATATCATCGGTCAATTCTATACCTTCAAAATAATTTAAGCCTTGCAAAGCTCCCATGTCTATGGCAAAATCACCAATTCGAGTGCCAATAGTGATGACGTCATCTTTGGTTAAAAAAACCCCAAAAGGGATGTTTTGAATAGGGAAATCAGAATTTTGTGGCACTTTTAACCACGATTTTCGGTCTGGATTATTAGCTGTTATAGGCATATTTTTGGTTAGTATTTTAAATTTATAAATATTAGGAATCGCAAATAATTTACAGTTGATTGTTAGAATATTTTTATTGTAAAAATTACTTTTCTATTGTAAACAAAGATAGATGTAACTTTTTATATTCCAAATTTTTTTTTACTTTTGGAACAAATTTAAAGGATAAACACATAAACGGATAAACAAAGACGTGTAAATAACGTTTTAAAAAACTTAAATTATGAAAAGAGACGATTTGATTTTTGATTTAATTATCGATGAGCACAACCGTCAGCAATACGGCTTAGAACTGATAGCATCTGAAAACTATGTAAGTAACCATGTTTTAGAAGCTGCCGGATCAATTTTAACCAACAAATATGCTGAAGGATACCCTGGGAAGCGCTATTATGGAGGCTGCGAAGTAGTGGATCAAATAGAACAAATTGCGATAGATCGTGCCAAAGAACTTTTCGGAGCAACGTATGCCAACGTGCAGCCACACTCGGGTTCGCAAGCTAATACCGCTGTTTATTACGCCTGCTTAAACCCTGGTGATAAAATTTTAGGGTTCAATTTAGCCCATGGAGGGCATCTTACTCATGGTTCGGCAGTAAATTTTTCAGGACGCTTGTATAACCCTGTTTTTTATAATGTGGAGCAAGAAACAGGCTTGTTAAATTATGATAAAATAGAAGAAATTGCCAAAAACGAAATACCCAAACTAATTATTGCTGGAGCTTCTGCCTATTCTAGAGATATGGATTTTAAACGCTTCAGAGAAATTGCCGATGCCGTTGGAGCTATTTTAATGGCAGATATTTCGCACCCTGCAGGGCTTATTGCTAAAGGTATTTTATCAGATCCTATTCCGCATTGCCATATTGTAACGACTACTACTCATAAAACCCTGAGAGGTCCTCGAGGAGGGCTAATTTTGATGGGTAACGATTTTGAAAATCCCTTAAGACTAAAAACTCTCAAAGGCAAAATAAAAATGATGTCGGAAGTGTTGAATGGTGCGGTTTTTCCTGGTAATCAAGGAGGTCCATTAGAGCATATTATTGCTGCGAAAGCTGTTGCTTTTGGAGAGGCTTTGCAAGACGAGTTTTTTCATTATGTTTTACAACTTCAAAAAAATGCTCGAGCAATGGCAAATGCCTTTATGGACAGAGGATATAATATTGTTTCGGGAGGGACTGATAATCACATGATGCTGATTGACTTGCGAAACAAAAACATCACTGGAAAAGAAGCCGAAAATGCATTAGTAAAAGCCGAAATTACGATAAACAAAAACATGGTTCCGTTTGATGATAAATCACCTTTTGTAACCTCTGGAATACGGATTGGTACAGCTGCCATTACTACACGAGGATTAAAGGAAAACGATATGGAACAAATCGTTAGCCTGATTGATCAAGTAATAACGAATCCTACAAACGAAGATATTTTAGAACAAGTAGCCGAAGACGTAAACGAAATGATGGGGCACAGAAAATTGTTTGTGTGGTAGGTTTTTATAGATATAATCAACCCTTGAAATAAAAAATAAAAATAATTTTTAAGGGTTGATATAAAATTTAAATTGCTCTTACCTAAAATAGCATACTAATGCTCAAAATAATACTAACTAAAAATGTAAATAGGGCTACTTTTTTTAGTTCAGTATCTAGGGTTTTAGGTTGGGTTACTTCTTTTACAAATTTTAGATGCTTAACCATTATATAACCTACTAATATTAATACTATATTTTTAAGTGTTAGGCTTAATCCAAAAATGTAAAGTAGTAGTAAAGCAATTGTTATCAAGAAAAAATGATAGTTTTTTGCTTTTTCAAAGCCTATTTTTACAACTATTGTATTTTTATTTGAATTTTTATCGTTTTCAATATCTCGCATATTATTTAGGTTTAAAACGGCCACACTCAATAAACCAATAGCAATAGCAGGCACTAATAACCAAAAATAAAATGTTTTTGTAAACAAAAAATTACTCCCCAGCACACTCACCAAACCAAAAAAAACAAATACAAAAATATCGCCTAAACCCCTATATCCATAAGCCGAATTACCAATTGTGTACTTTAGGGCTGCTACAATAGCCGCTATTCCTAAGCCTAAAAAAAACAACGAATAACTTAAATTTTTATAACCAAACGATACATATATTAAACTTATTGCTAAAGCCAACGTAATCAAAACAGTTATAAAAATGCCATTTTTCATTGTATTTTTGCTAATGTTACCACTTTGTACCGCTCGTTTTGGACCTATACGATTTTCGTTATCCGTTCCTTTGATACCATCTCCATAATCGTTGGCAAAGTTAGAAAGTATTTGTAAACTCAAAGTGGTTAAAATAGCTAAAATAAAGAGTAAATTATTTTCAAAACCTTTATAAAAAGCATACGAACTTCCTACTAAAATTCCAGATACCGAAAGCGGAAGGGTACGTAATCGGGTTGCTTGTATCCAGTGTTTCATTATATTTTTGTTGAATTTTGCCCAAAAATACTACAATTATTTTAAAGGGTTTCTAATATTTATGAAATTACTTTGTAAAAAAGACTATTTTAAATTTTATGGTTAATTCTTTTTTTGAGGTGCTATTATTATCTTTGTGCTACAAATATATTTAAAAATAGGCAAAAAAAAAATTAGAACCTAAAAGTATTTCAGAGATTAATAATACAATAATAAGGATGTTTGTTCCACAAAATATTTTACAAAATTTTGAAGTTTGAGACGTTTATGGCAAACAGGGTAATTGGATTATAGAACTTCGAGTAAAAGAGGACAAAATTCCAAAAAAGGACTTCTAAAAATTCATCATCCATTTAGAATTTGTTTTGCCTTCTGTTTTAAAATACTCAAGTGTTGTTTTTTTATCTTTTTCTAATTGTTTTTTTAGAGATTCTAAATTATTGAATTTTAGTTCGTTTCGGATACGTTTGTGTAGAAAAATTTGTAAAGTTGCATCGTATAAATTTTGTTTAAAATTCAAAAAATGAACCTCAATACTCTGGGTTTTGCCTTCTACAGTTGGGTTGTAGCCGATGTTCATCATTCCCATCACTTGTTGATTATCAATGATAACTGATACCACATAAACCCCATCTTTTGGAATTAGTTTATAAGGTTCGTTTATTTTTAAATTAGCCGTTGCAAAGTTGATGGTTTTGCCAATGCCTCTACCCCTTTGCACATTGCCTAAAAGCGTGTAGGCATGCCCCATGTATTGATTAGCTTTTTCAATGTTGCCCTCTACAAGTGCTGCTCGTATTTTAGTAGAACTCACCGAAACTTCATTGATTTCTTGTGCCGAAATTTCTTCGACTTCAAAACCGTATTTTATACCAAATTCTTTTAAAACTGTAATATCAGCCGAACGATTTTTACCAAACCGATGGTCATAACCAATAATTATTTTTTGTGTTTTAAAAATATCAACTAAAATATTCTTTACAAATTCTTCTGCCGAAAGATTAGAAAAAGCCTCATCAAACGGATGAACAATAAGCGAATCTATCCCAAATTGTTCTAATAACTGTTGCTTTTCAGCAAGTGTATGGAGCAGTTTTATGTCAGCTTGTTGATTGAGCACCATTCGTGGATGCGGAAAAAACGTAAGCACCACCGAATTATAATTATTGTTGTATGTACTGTTCAATACTTTTTGAAGTATTTTTTGATGCCCAATATGCACCCCATCAAACGTGCCCAAGGTTACGATTGATTTTTTATCGGCTTTAAAATTATAGATAGAAGTGTAAGTAGTCAAATTTTAATGGTTAGTTTTTAATAGTTGTTTTTAATGGTTTCCCGATAGCTATCGGGAGTAAATAATGGTTAATTCTCAAATCGTTAATCGTTACTCTTCCTCATCTTGCATATCAAAAGGATAATTACCAAACAAAGCGGTTAATCGGATGGTTTGATACACTCGTTTAGTATATCGATTAGACAGGGCAATTAAAGTAACCGTATCGTTTCTATCATTGATGTAAGATGTAGTGTTACCGTGCCACCAGCCGTTGTGGTAAAAATTTTTTTGTCCATCGTCCCATTCTCTTAATCGGATGCCTACCCCATAGTTTTTAACCCCAAATTTTTCATAACTATATCCCTTGTAAATTAAATTTTTGAGGGTTTTACTTATAAGTGTATCAGAATAGGTGGCTTGGTCAAATTTTAATAAATCCTGAGGTGTTGAATAGATATTTTTATCTCCATAAACCGCATCTGTATAGTCATAAGGTGTAGGTTGATAGGTACTTTTATAAGATCCGCTTACTTTGTCTTTTTGAGTAAAATAATCAAACACAAAAGTGTTTTTCATCCCTAAAGGTTCAAAAATCAAGGTTTTCATAGCTTCATAATAACTTAGATGACTTATTTTTTCGATGATTAAAGCCAAAATAACATAATTGGTATTACAATAACTAAATTTCTGGTCGGGTTGAAATTCTAAGGTTATTTTTGGGCTCTTTAAAAGATTAAATACATCTGTATTCGTGAGCATTTTTTGCTTATTCCAAAGAGTTTCATCACTTGTAAAATAAAGATAATTTGGTAACCCACTTCTGTGATTTAATAAATTTTGAATAGTAATTTTTTCAAATTCAAAATCAGTTAAAACACTTTTTACAGTCTGATTAAGCGAAAGTTTACCTTCATCAATCATTCGTAAAATAACAGCAGCTGTTAAAACTTTGCTTACAGAAGCTAAATGTAACGGAGTTTCGGCAGTGATAGGCTGTTGCTTTTCATAATTTGAAAATCCTTGATAAGCCTCGAATAATATTTGTCCGTTTTTAGCCACTAAAAAACCTCCACTAAACTTGTTTCCAAAATTTATTTTTGATTGAAAAAAATGTTCAATTTTTTGCCTTTTTTGTCTTTTATATTCCTCTGTTAGGGTGTTAAATTCAATTACATATTCACTTAAAGAGGTGGGTTGTTTAATATTTTTTAAAAACAATTTATTTTCATCTTTTAATTGACAACTTTGTAAAAATAGCAATAAAAGTGCTACGATAAAAAATAATTTAAAGTTCATAAAAATAAGACTTTTTTGCTTATATATTTGAATGTGTAATTGTTAGGTTTATAAAACACAATAAAATATTGCAGATTTTAAAATTTGCCTTGCAATTTAGTATAAAAAAGAATTATTTTTACTGAAAATTTAAAAATATGACAAAAATAGATTGGAAAATAGTTAAAGAATATACCGATATAACCTATAAAAAATGTAACGGAGTAGCCCGAATTGCTTTTAACAGACCAGATGTGCGAAACGCTTTTCGACCGAAAACCACAGCCGAATTATTAGAGGCTTTTCGAGATGCTCACGAGGATACATCGATAGGAGTAGTATTGCTTTCGGCCGAAGGACCTTCTACTAAAGATGGAATTTGGAGTTTTTGTAGTGGAGGCGACCAAAAAGCACGAGGACATCAAGGCTATGTGGGTGAAGATGGCTATCATCGGCTTAATATTTTAGAAGCGCAACGTTTAATTCGATTTATGCCAAAGGTTGTAATTGCTGTGGTTCCAGGTTGGGCAGTGGGTGGAGGACATAGTTTACACGTGGTGTGCGATTTAACGTTAGCCAGTAAAGAACACGCTATTTTTAAACAAACCGATGCCGATGTTACTAGTTTTGACGGAGGCTATGGCTCTGCTTATTTAGCCAAAATGGTTGGGCAGAAAAAAGCACGTGAAATTTTCTTTTTAGGACGAAATTACTCCGCTCAAGAAGCCTATGAAATGGGAATGGTAAATGCGGTTGTTTCTCACAACGAACTAGAACAAACAGCCTATGATTGGGCTCAAGAAATTCTTGCAAAATCACCTACCTCAATAAAAATGTTAAAATTTGCTATGAATTTAACCGACGATGGAATGGTAGGGCAACAAGTTTTTGCAGGAGAAGCCACAAGATTAGCCTATATGACCGACGAAGCCAAAGAAGGGCGAAATGCTTTTTTAGAAAAAAGAAAACCAAATTTTGAAAAGAAATATATACCTTAGTCGTTGATAGTTGTTGCTTGATAATAGGCTTTGGTTATAAAAACTAAATAAATTTTGTATCTTTTGCTCTCTCACTTTTTCACTTTCTCATTTTTTAAAATATCATGAAAAAAAATATCTTTATCATAATTAGTTTACTTTTTTTTGTTTCTTGTAATCAAAAAGAAATTCAATTAGCAAAAGCTGATAGAACCATAGTTTCAGAAATTACAGATTTATCACCTGTGTATTTTTTCTTTGAAAACAAAGGCAACGATACCCTTGCAGTTTTAAACCGAAACAATACTATTTCGTCTACCAATTGGGTTTTTCATATTGATAAACAACTAAAATTAAAACATTTTATATCCGAATTAGTAAAACTACAAACGAAAAAGAAAAATAGTCCACACAAAAGAGCAGATGCCGAAAATTATTTTTCTTATACCGATTCAGTACAAAAAAAATTAGCTTTTTTACCCTTTACAACCACCGAATTTTTTTTTGATAACGAACTTTCAAGGTTTTATATCGTGAAAAAAAATAAAGAATTTGAAAAATTTTACAATTTTAATATCAATTTTGATAAAAAAAACAATATTTATTTAAACGGAAACCAAATTATAAGAGCTAATTTTGTAACCATACTTACAGATTTTATTGCCTTTTCAAACACCAAAAACAAACCGAACCTTTTGCATCTAAATTTTGATGAAAACCTAAATTTTGAACAATACATTCAAAATAAATTGTTGGCTTTAAAACTCGAAAATTCTATTACAAAAATTGCCACAAAAGAGTTTGTTTATAACGAGAAAAAACTACCCAAATGTGGGTGTAAATAAGTGATTAAATTTAAAATTTATCATGCTGAGCTTGCCAAAGCATCTTTAATTTATCATCAATTTCTCTGTAA
>CAYXAF010000034.1:0-22951 GCA_964463035.1 uncultured Flavobacterium sp. | reverse complement strand
CCGTAAAATTTCTCCCATTTTTCTTTGTCCAACGGGCATCAATGTCTTTGTGTTTGCATTTTTATTGGTTTTATGCATAATATACTATAATTATTTGATTATCAAAATTTTAAATTATAGAAGTCCTCAAAAGAATTTTTTATAATATAAATGAATTTTTAGAAGTTCTCTTAAAATTATCTGTAATTTAAATTCTATTTCAAGTTCAAATCTATAAATTTTGTTACTTTTACACTTTTAAATATATTTGCTTAAAAATACTTGATTTTTATGGATGATAATTTTTCACCTCGTTTGCAAAGTGCCATTGCTTATGGCAAAGATGAAGCCTTACGCTTAGGGCATGATTTTGTGGGAACCGAACATTTTTTGCTGGGTATTTTTAGAGTGCTAGATTGCACAGCCGTTGAAATTCTTAAAATGTTATCCGTTGATTTAGAGTTTGTTCGTAAAAAAATAGAGCAACTAAGTCCAGAAAATACTACCTCATTTAAGGTTTTTGATAAAACTAAGATGCATACTACTCGGCAAGCCGAACGTGCCATAAACACTACCTATTTAGAGGCAAAAGTGTTCCAAAGTAAACAAATTGGAACTGCTCATTTATTATTGTGTATTTTACGTAACCCGAATGATCCTACAACTAAAATGCTAAACAACCTGAAAGTGGACTACGAAATGGCTAAAAATCAATACGTTGAAATTTTATCGAACAGTAATGAGGGCTTTTATAATTTAAAATTGCCAAGAAACGAAATTCCAAACCAAGATGCGAACCCAGATAAGGTAGACGATACCCCTATCAACCAAAATAAAGCTAATCAAAAATCAAAAACGCCTGCTTTGGATAGTTTTGGACGCGATTTAACCGATTTAGCTGAGCAAGGTAAATTAGATCCTGTGATTGGCAGAGAAAAAGAAATCGAACGCGTTTCGCAAATTTTAAGCCGTAGAAAGAAAAATAATCCATTACTAATAGGTGAACCAGGTGTAGGAAAATCAGCAATTGCCGAAGGTTTAGCCCTACAAATTATTCAAAAAAAAGTATCCCGAATATTATTCGGAAAACGAATCGTAACCCTTGATTTGGCGAGTTTAGTAGCGGGAACTAAATATAGAGGGCAATTTGAAGAACGGATGAAAGCAATAATGAATGAACTTGAGAAAAATAATGATGTTATTTTGTTTATTGATGAAATTCATACCATTGTGGGGGCAGGAGGTACAGCAGGCTCGTTAGATGCTTCTAATATCTTTAAACCCGCTTTAGCCAGAGGCGAAGTGCAATGTATTGGGGCAACAACCCTTGATGAATACAGGCAATATATAGAAAAAGATGGAGCTTTGGAACGTCGTTTTCAAAAAGTAATGGTTGAACCTACATCGGTAGAAGAAACGATTATTATTTTAAACAATGTTAAAGATAAATACGAAGACCATCACAATGTTTCCTATACACCCGAAGCCATTGAAGCCTGTGTGCGACTTACGAATAGATATATGACTGAACGATTTTTGCCAGACAAAGCCATTGATGCCTTAGATGAGGCAGGTTCCAGGGTGCATATTTCTAATATTGATGTTCCAAAACAAATTTTAGAGATAGAAAAACAATTAGACGATGTTCGGATTGAAAAAAATGAGGTCGTAAAAAGACAAAAATATGAAGATGCAGCCCGACTAAGAGATGTTGAAAAAACAATTGAAAAAGAATTAGCTATTGCCCAAGAGCAATGGAAAACCGAGATAAAAAACAATAGAATTGTTGTTTCTGAAGAGCAAGTAGCCGATGTAGTTTCGATGATGACGGGTATTCCTGTAAACAAAATTGCACAAACTGAAACCCAAAAATTAGCCAAACTCCACGAAATTATTCAAGCAAAAGTAATAGGGCAAGATGATGCGGTTCAAAAAATAACCAAAGCTATTCAACGTAACCGAATAGGACTAAAAGACCCTAACAAACCTATTGGTTCGTTTATTTTTTTAGGACAAACAGGGGTGGGTAAAACACAGCTAGCCAAAGTGTTAACCAAAGAATTGTTTGATACGGAAGAGGCTCTTATCCGAGTTGATATGAGTGAATATATGGAAAAATTTTCTATTTCTAGATTGGTAGGGGCTCCTCCGGGCTATGTAGGTTACGAAGAAGGGGGACAATTAACCGAAAAAGTGCGAAGAAAACCCTATTCAGTGGTGCTTTTAGACGAAATAGAAAAAGCCCATCCCGATGTGTTTAATATGCTGTTGCAAGTGCTTGAAGATGGTACACTAACCGACAGTTTGGGCAGAAAAATTAACTTTAAAAATACCATTATTATTATGACATCTAACATTGGAGCTCGGCAAGTGAAGGATTTTGGACAAGGAGTTGGCTTTGGCACGTCGGCTAAAGTTTCGCAAACGGATAGCCATACCAAAAGTGTAATTGAAAATGCCTTGAAAAAAACCTTCGCTCCCGAATTTTTAAATAGAATTGACGATGTAATTGTGTTTAATGCTCTTGAAAAAGAACATATTAACAAAATTATTGATATTGAAATGCTTAAATTATACAATCGAATAGCTGGTTTGGGCTATAAACTTACCCTATCCGAAGAAGCGAAAAATTTTATTGCTGAAAAAGGTTTTGATAAACAATTTGGAGCAAGACCCCTCAATCGTGCCATTCAAAAATACGTAGAAGATGCTTTAGCCGAAAGAATTATGAATGCTCAAATTGATGAAGGAGACGAAATTTTAATGAATTTAGATGCCGAAAAACAAGAACTTTTTATCGAAATTAAAAAAGTAGAAACGCCATCGGTTTAAAAAATTATGGAAAAAAGTATAACTCGTTTTTCGTTAGCTCAATTAACCCAACTCACACAGCACAGGAGTGGAGAAGTTAAGTTTGGAGAAAAAGTGCAAGTGGTCCCCGATGGTATGCCTATTGAAGAGTTTTTAGAAACATCAGATGCCCTATTTGTTTTGATGGGCATACCAGAAGATATTGGTGTTCGTGCTAATTTTGGACGAGGTGGAACGCATTTAACATGGCAAAACAGCCTGAAAAGCCTCGCAAATATGCAACATAATAAATTTTGCAAAGCTAAAAGTATTTTAATTTTAGGCGAAATAAATGTAATTGAAGCAATGACCGAAGCTGAAACATTAGACCCAACAAACAAAGAAAATAGAAAACGAATGTTTGAATTGGTGGAACAAATAGACAAAGAAGTGTCACACGTGGTTCGGAAAATTTTGCAACATAAAAAAACACCCATCATTGTTGGTGGAGGGCATAACAATGCATACGGGATAATAAAAGGAGTGGCATTAGCCAAAGGGAAAGCCATTAATACTATCAATTTTGATGCTCATACCGATTTTAGGATTATGGAAGGCAGGCACAGTGGTAATGGTTTTAATTATGCTTTTGACGAAGGTTTTTTAAAGAAGTATTATATTTTTGGACTACACGAAAACTATGTTTCTAAAAGTGTATTTAAAACCATAAAAGAGTTAAAAGAAGCTATAAAATACGCTACTTATGAAGAAATTGCTATCAAAAAAACAAAACCTTTTGAAACCGAATTAGGTGTAGCCTTACAATTTATAAGCGATGCCCCTTTTGGAATAGAAATTGATTTAGATGCTATTCAAAACACCCCCAGCAGTGCCATGACTCCTAGCGGATTTTCGGCAGAAAATGCACGACAGTTTGTCTATCATTTTGCACAAAATCCACAAGTTACTTATTTGCATATATGCGAAGGAAATACGATAGTTGCAGACGATAAAAACCCTCAATTACTAGGGAAATTAGTCGCTTATTTGCTAACCGATTTTATCAAAGCAAAAGGAGTATAAATTTTAAGGAAATTTCTAAAAAAAATAGTTTTCTAACGAAAATTAGTTATTTTTAAGAACTTTTTGTAATAAAAATGAATTTTTATAAGTCCCCCTTAAACCTTCAATCTTTTAAAAACCTCGAAAGTTTGACAAAAATATTTTTTAACATAAAACTATAATAAAATGAAACAAAAAATTTTAATTGCTTTAGTAGTCATAACCAGCGGATTATTTATCTTTTCGGCTAAACTAACCTCTGATAAATACATTAATTATCCGATGCAAATGAATTTTTGTAACGAAGAAGTTCCTTTGCAAATGGTAGATGTTCAAGAACGTTTGGATAAAGAAATGCTTATAAATGCTAATTTAGATGCTACAACTGTACTACTAATTAAACGTGCGAACAAAGTTTTTCCAATTATAGAACCCATTCTTCAAAAAAATAATATCCCAGACGATTTTAAATATTTAGCAGTTATAGAAAGCGGTTTGGTGAATGCTGTTTCATCATCGGGTGCTAAAGGAGTTTGGCAATTTATGCCCGAAACTGCCCGAGAAAAAGGAATGGAAGTAAACGAATTGATAGATGAGCGGTATCATTTAGAAAAATCAACCGAAGCCGCTTGTAAATATTTACAGAAAGCAAAAGAAAAATTTGGCACGTGGACTTTGGCAGCCGCTTCATACAATGCAGGGATGGCTGGAATTATAAAACAAATAGAATTTCAGCAAGTTAATAATTATTATGATTTGCTTTTAAACGAAGAAACTTCACGCTATGTTTTTAGAATTTTAGCCCTAAAAGAAATTATGCAAAATCCTGAAAAATACGGATTTAACATCCCAAAAGAGGCATTGTATAAAAACATCCCAACCAAAACCCTTACGATTGATACAACCATCAACGATTTAGCAACTTTTGCCAAAGATCAAGGCTTTAATTATAAAATTTTAAAATATCATAATCCTTGGCTTCGAGACAGAAAAATAGAAGTTAAAACCAATAAAACCTATGAAATTAAACTCCCGATTGACCTCAAAAACTAATCCTATAAAAATGGATGCAACATTTATTATTTATCTAATTATTATAGGTATTTTAGCAGGTATACTTAGTGGTTTAATAGGTATTGGAGGAGGCTTGCTGATGGTTCCTATGCTTGTAATGCTTGGTTTTTCACAACATCAGGCACAAGGCACTAGTATTACGGTTTTGCTATTTCCAGTAATGGCTTTTGCGGTTTATAATTACTACAAAGCTGGGTATGTAAATTTTAAATATGCCCTTATTATAGCCATATTTTTTGCAGTTGGGAGCTATTTTGGGAGTAAATTAGCCATAAATTTTAATCAAAAAAATCTTCAAAAAATATTTGGTTTTATACTTATTATTATTGCTGGAAAAATGATTTTAGGAAAATAATCATTATTTTAGTAATAAAAACCGTTAAAAAAAATAAATTTCAAAAAATATCCTTTAATTTTTGCTAATAATTTTAAGAATAATCTATAAATGTAACAAAAGTTACATTTGCTAACAAAAAACTTTCTATTTTTACGACCGAAAAATTATTAATTAACCAAAAAAAAAACTTAAAATATGAAAAATTCGTATCAAATTGTAATTGTAGGAGGTGGGACAGGAGGTATAATGACTGCCACTCAACTCTTACGAAAAAACAAATCATTAAACATTGCTATTATCGAACCCTCAGAAATTCATTGGTATCAACCCGCTTGGACATTAGTAGGGGCAGGAGCATTTAACTTTGAAAAAACCAAACGAACCATGGCATCGGTAATGCCTAAAGGTGTAACTTGGATAAAAGATATGGTAACTTCGTTAGCGCCTGAAAATAATAGCCTTACAACCGAAAAAAACGGCTCAATTTCGTATGAATATTTAGTGCTTTCGCCCGGTTTAGTTTATGATTTAGACAGTATAGAAGGCTTACGAAATGCGATAGATAAAGGAGTTGTTTGTAGTAACTATTTAAACCCTAATCACACATGGGAACAAATTAAAAATTTTAAAGGAGGAAATGCAGTATTTACACAACCCATAACTCCAATAAAATGTGGAGGTGCACCTCAAAAAATAGCCTATTTAGCAGCCGATTATTTCAAAAAAAATAAAATTAAAGCCGAAGTTGTTTTTGCTACACCCGGTTCTGTAATTTTTGGAGTAAAAGAATTTGCTCAAACACTTATGCAAGTAATTTTTAGATACGGAATTCATTTTAAGCCACACTACGCACCAGTTAAAATAGATGCTGATAATAAAATAGCATATTTTAAAAGCGTTCATCCAGAAGAAAATCAGTGTGTTATCAACGAAGGAAATGTTTTAAACGAACGCTTTGAAGGAGAATCTGAAATAGTTTTACCATTTGATATTTTGCATTTAGCACCTCCTCAATGTGCACCAGATTTTATTAAAAATTCTGAATTAGCAAATGCAACAGGCTGGTTAGACGTTCATATAGGAACATTACAACACAATAAATATAAAAATATTTTCGGCTTAGGTGATGCAGCTGGTTTGCCAACTTCAAAAACAGGTGCAGCTATCAGAAAACAAGCACCCGTTGTAGTAGAAAATTTATTAGCTTTAATAAATACAAATAATATTTCTGGGGCGGTATATGATGGATATTCTTCTTGCCCATTAGTTACGGGATATGGAAAAATGGTTTTAGCAGAATTTAAATACGATAACATTAGAGATTCTGACCCAATTTTAACCAAAATTGTAGATACAACACAAGAAAGTTGGTTAATGTGGATACTTAAAAAATATGGCTTACCTTATTTATATTGGAACAAAATGATGAAAGGAAAAATGTAAAAATTTAACCTTTGTTTATAAAAAACTTTAAAATTTTTAAATACTTTTGTAGATAATTATTTTAAAGTTTTTTATTTGTAAATAATCTGAACCACATGAAAGAAAAATTAAAAGAAGCCTACAGTTTTTTATTTGAAGAAGCACTTATTAACGAAATTGATACCCTCGGGCAATATAAAAAATTTAAAGCCGATGATTATCTTATAGAAATTGGTGATTATATTAAAACAATACCTTTACTTATTAAAGGAGCCATCAAAATACTAAGAGAAGATGAACAAGGAGATGAACTCTTGCTTTATTTTTTAGAACGAGGTGATACATGTGCCATGACACTTACGTGCTGTATTGGGCACTCAAAAAGTAGAATAAGAGCAGTAGCTGAAACAGATGGAGAACTTGTAATGATACCCATCGAAAAAATGGAAGACTGGCTCACAAAATATAAAACATGGCGAAATTTTGTGTTTGATAGTTACAATTTACGACTAATGGAAATGCTGGAAGCTATTGATAATCTTGCATTTATGAACCTCGAAGAACGATTGTTTAAATATCTTACAGACAAAGCAAAAGTTTTAGGAGATACTTCCATAGCCAATACACACCAAGAAATTGCCAATGAAATGCATACTTCAAGAGTAGTGGTATCAAGACTTCTAAAAAAATTAGAAATAGAAAAGAAAATTGAATTACACAGAAACAGAATTGAAATTTTAGAATTATAAATATTTATATAAAAGATAATAAACTGATAGATAATAGATTGTATTTTAATTTATTTTAGAAGTATACTTTATTCAAATTTAAAATTATATGGAAATATTTGGTTACATAGGAGCACTGCTCATTGGACTTGTCTTAGGATTGATTGGAGGAGGAGGCTCTATACTTACCGTTCCTGTTTTGGTTTATATTTTAGGGGTAGATGTAGTGCTTTCAACAGCTTATTCACTATTTATAGTTGGAACAACCGCTTTAGTTGGGGCTATTCAAAATGCTTTTAAAGGAATGGTTGATTTTAAAACAGGAATTATTTTTGCAATTCCATCATTTATTGCCGTTTTTTTAACACGAAAATTTTTAGTTCCCGCTTTTCCAGAAGTATTTTTTACTATCGAAAATTTTGAAGTTACCAAAAACATCGGAATCATGATATTTTTTGCAATTATTATGATTGCAACCTCAATTTCGATGATAAAAAAAACAAAAAATCAACTAATTGAAGACAAAAACCAACCGATTACCTATAATTATCCGTTAATAGCTTTAGAAGGAATGGTAGTAGGAGTTCTTACAGGAATTGTGGGTGCTGGAGGAGGCTTTTTAATTATACCTGCCTTAGTTTTATTAGCAAAATTACCGATGAAAAAGGCAGTTGCAACCTCCCTTTTAATAATTGCAGCAAAATCATTGTTTGGCTTTATGGGTGATGTAGGAAACTTAACAATAAACTGGAATTTTCTAATTATATTTACTTCAATTTCTGTTATAGGGATATTTATAGGTAGTTATTTTAGTAAATTTATACAAGGTTCAAAACTAAAAGTAGCATTTGGATGGTTCGTTTTAGTAATGGGAGTTTATATTATCTTAAAAGAAGTTTTAAAATAAATGAATGTTAGTCCTATAACTCATAAATTTTAGACTTTTAAAATTTTAAAATTTGAATTTTCTTTTGTAACAAATATTGCAAATTATCTAATTAAAAATCAATTATTTTACCAATTATAAATTATTAACTATAAAAAAAATTTAATTATGAAAATTGAACAAATTTATACCGGTTGTATTGCTCATGCAGCCTATTATATTGAAAACAATGGAGAAGCAGCCATTTTTGACCCACTTCGAGAAGTGCAACCATATATTGCACGAGCAATGAAAGACAATGCTAAAATTAAATACATTTTTGAAACCCATTTTCATGCTGATTTTGTTTCTGGGCATATAGATTTAGCTAAAAAAACAGGCGCAAAAATTGTATTCGGGCCAACAGCAAAATGCGGCTTTGATTACCTTTCAGCTGAAGACAATCAAGAATTTAAACTTGGAAATTATACAATAAAAGTTTTACATACACCAGGACATACACTTGAAAGCACTTGTTATTTGCTAATTGATGAAAACGGAAACGAACACGGAATTATTACAGGTGATACACTTTTTATTGGAGATGTTGGTCGTCCAGATTTAGCACAACACGTAATTGCGGATTTAACAGAACAGAAACTAGCCTCAATGCTTTACGATTCGTTACGAAATAAAATAATGCCACTTTCAGACGATTTAATTGTATATCCTAATCATGGAGCAGGAAGTGCTTGTGGAAAAAATATGAGTAAAGAAACCACTGATACACTCGGAAATCAGAAAAAAGTAAATTACGCCTTACGAGCCGATATGACTCGGGAAGAATTTGTGGCTGAACTTTTAGATGGTTTAACACCTCCACCCGCTTATTTTCCACAAAATGTTTTGATGAATATACAAGGATATGAAAGTTTGGATACTGTTATAGAACGAGGTGCAAAACCTTTATCGGCAAGAGAATTTGAAGCTGCTGCTAACGAAACAGAAGCATTAGTATTAGATGTTCGTCATGAAAATGAATTTGTAAAAGAGCATATTCCTGGTTCAATTTGCATCAATATTGATGGACAATTTGCTCCTTGGGCAGGTGCTTTGATTATGGATGTAAAACAACCAATTTTATTAGTATGTGCTGAAGGGCGTGAGCAAGAAGCCATTACTCGATTATCGAGAGTAGGTTTTGATAACACATTAGGATATTTATTTGGAGGTATAGAAGCATGGAAAACTGCAGGTTATGAAACAGATCATATAGAATCTATTTCTGCAGAAGAGTTTGCAAAACGTGTAAAAGAAGACCATTTGCCAGTTGTAGATGTAAGACGAAAAGGAGAATTTATAGCCGAACAAGTAAAAGATGCAAAAAATATTCAGTTAGATTATATCAACGATCACATGAGTGAGTTTCCAAAAGATACTGATTTTTACATACATTGTGCCGGAGGCTATCGTTCAGTTATTGCTGCTTCTATACTTAAAGCCAGAGGTTTACATAATATGATAAATGTTGAAGGCGGAATTGTAGCCATTAAAAACACAGATATTCCTGTTTCTGATTATGTTTGCCCTTCAACTTTGAAATAAAAAAAAAATAAAGGGAACATCTAAAATTTGGTTTTTTAATGAGATTGAATTTTTTGAAGCCCCCTAAATTAAATACAAATTCCATCAACTTATTTATATTATATTAGGTTGGTGGTTTTTTTTGTTATAGGTTGTAAAAACCCTCAAAAATTTAATAAATTTTTGTTAATAATCTTTAAAAGTATTGTTTAGTTGCCTCAATTTACTATTTTTGTTTGTTAGTTTTAAATTTAATAAAAATAATACGATGAAAAAAATATTTATTGTTTACCTTTTGTCCTTTTTAGGCACTACAAAAGCTCAAGAATTTAAAAATCAAGAACTTTTTAGCATTGATAATAAGCCTTTTTATACGGACGAGTTTATTAGAGTTTATCAAAAAAATTTAGATTTAGTAAAAGACGACTCGAACAAAGATTTGAACCAATATTTAGAATTATTTTTAGGTTATAAACTTAAAATTACAAAAGCCAACAAATTAGGACTTCAAAACGGAGTTACCTATCAAAACGAATTAAAACAATACAGAGGTCAATTAGCAAAAAACTATACAACCGATAGCAAAGTTACAAACGAATTGCTTCAGGAAGCCTATAAAAGGTCTTTAAAAGAACTAAAAGCATCACATATTTTGTTTGTGGTTGATGAAAATGCAGCTCCAGCCGATACCTTAAAAGCCTACAACCAAGCAATAGACGTTCGGAACAGAGCACTAAAAGGAGAAGATTTTGAGCAATTAGCGGTTCAATTTTCGCAAGACCCTTCAGCCAAAGACAACAAAGGTAATTTAGGTTGGTTTTCAGTACTTCGGATGGTTTATCCTTTTGAATCAGCTGCTTATAAACTAAATAAAAATGAAGTTTCTATGCCTGTTCGCACACGATTTGGCTATCATATTATCAAATTAAACGATAGTAGAGATAATAGAGGAGAGGTATTAGTAGCACATATTATGCTTATGAAACCTGAAAGTATGAAAAACGAAGAAGCAGCTCTTGAAAAACGTACCGACCCCCAAGTAACCATTCAAGAATTGTATAAAAAGTTACAACAAGGCGAAGATTTTGGAACATTAGCAGATCAGTTTTCAGATGACAAAGTATCGTCAGTAAAAGGAGGGCAATTACAACGATTTGGTTCAGGTATGCTTAGCTCAGAAGCCTTTGAGGATGTAGCCTTTAGCCTAAAAAATAAAAATGATATTTCAGAACCTTTTGAAACCGCTTTTGGCTGGCATATTGTAAAACTTTTAGATAAATATCCTGTAAAAACATTTGCAGAGGTTAAAAACGATTTAGACGCAAAAATTAAACGTGATGAACGCTCTAAAAAAGTTACCAATGCCGTTACCGAAAAACTACGATCAAAATATTCAATTACTACAAATAAAAAAGAGTTTGATAGAATATCTAAGTTAATTACTAACGATTTTTATGAACAAAAATGGACAGTTCCATCAATTACCACAGGTTATAACGAAATTTTATTAACCATTAATAATGATAAAAAATATAGCAGTGTTTCGTTTTTAAAATATGCGGAAAATAAACAAAAATTAGGCTTAAAATTAAAACCAATTTCTACTTTAGTAACTAAATTATACAACGATTTTATAGACGAAGAGTTAAATACCTATTACGATGCCAATTTAGAAACTGAATTTGTAGAATTTAAATATGTAATGGACGAATATCGAGATGGTTTGTTGTTATTTGATTTGATGGAAAAAGAAATTTGGGACAAAGCAAAAACAGACTCGGTTGGTTTGGCAGATTTTTATGTAAAAAATGCCCAAAAATATCAATGGAAAAACCGAATACAAGCAGATATCTTTTCCTCAACAAAAAAAGAAGTGATTGAAAAAGTTCAAAAATTATTAAAACAAAAAAAATCAATCGAAGTAATTAAAGATGAGGTTAACAAAGATGGTGTGGTTGATTTAATTGTAAAATCGGGAATCTACGAAGAAGACAAAGATGTGATGCCAAAATTTCCGAACCCTAAAAAAGGAGTTACTCCTGTTGTGCAAGATGGGGCTTATTATTTTGTGTTAAACGTAAAAGATAAACTTCCTGCTGGTGTAAAAGAGTTGAAAGATTGCAAGGGTAAAACTATTAATGATTATCAACAGTATTTAGAAAGTATATGGGTCGAAAACCTTAAAAAAGAATTTACCATAAAAGTAAATACCGAAGTGTTAGAAAACGTAAAAAAACATCTTAAATTATAGAGGGACTTCTAAAAATTCATTTTTATTATAAAAAGTTTTTTTAAAAAAATTAGTTCGTTAAAATTTAAAAACTATCCTCATCATAGCTACAGCTACACCTGAGGTTCTTTTTAAATTTTGCCTTCTACTTCTTAAAAATAATAAATTTTCATTAGAAACTCAATTTTTAAAAGCCTCTTATAATGAAACGCCCATGACAGAATTTTTTTCAACTCACAAAGATATGATTATGAGCGTTCCATCTTCAAATAAAAAGCTAATATTATAAACAGATGAAATTTAGCCTTGTTTTTATATCATTTATTATACTTATTTCGTGCAGAAATTCAAATACTTCAACCGATAGTAAAGCTATTGCAAGAGTTGATAACAACTATTTATATGCAGATGATTTAAAAGATTTAGTAGCACCTGGAACGCCTAAAAAAGATAGTTTAGCTATTGTGAAAGATTTTATAAATAGATGGGCAACCCAGCAACTCTTGTTTGAAAAAGCCGAAATAAACCTAAATAAAGAAAAACAAAATGAGTTTAATAAACTATTAGAACAATATAAAATTGATTTATATATCAAAGCCTATTTAGAAGAAATAGTCATCCGAACGGTAGACACCGCCATTACCGAAGCCAATTTAAAAGCCTATTATGCAAAGTATAAAAATAATTTTAAAACAACAGATGATCTGGTGCGACTTCGATTTATAAACATAAGTAAGTCGAACACAAAAGCGAACCAAATAAAAGCATATTTTGGTTCAGGAAAACCAAAAGATAAAGAAAATTTAAAAAAAATAGCTATTAATTTTAAAAATTATGCCTTAAATGATTCTGTTTGGGTAGATATGCCACAGGTTTATGAAAAATTACCATTTTTAAATCAAGATAACAAACTAAAATACATACAAAGCGGGGCCTATTTTCAATACCAAGATTCAGTCGATATTTTTTTGGTAAAAGTGCTAAATGTTGTTCCTAAAAACAGCGTTAGCCCTTACCAATACATCAAGCCTACGTTAAAACAAATTATTATAAACGAACGCAAAAACAATTTAATACAACAACTTAAAAAAGAACTTACAGATGATGCTTTCAACAATAAAGATTATGAAATATTTAAATAAAAACGCCTTTTTTGCCCTTGTAATACTGCCTATAATAGCTTTTGCACAACCCCAATCAAAAATCAAAATTGATGGAGTAGCAGCCGTAGTAGGCGATTATATTATTTTAGATTCAGATGTAGATTTAATGTATTTAGAACTTAAAGCACAAGGAGCTTCTCCAAAAGACTTTACTCGTTGCGAGTTGTTAGGCAAACTAATGGAGGATAAATTATACGCTCATCAAGCAATTCAGGATAGCATTGTGGTAACCGATGCAGAAGTGAATGAGGTTTTAGAAGATCAATTAAAACAAATGATTGAGCAAGTAGGCTCTATGGAAAAGGTAATTGATTATTATAAAAAGAAAGACGAAGAAGATTTTAGAAATTATTTCTTTGATATTATTAAAATGAATAAGCTAACCAGCCAAATGCAAAAGAAAATTGTTGATAAAATTGAAATAACACCCGAAGAAGTTAGAAACTTTTTTAAAGAAATTCCTGAAGCAGATAAACCAATTTTTGGAGCCGAAATGGAAGTAGCCCAAATAGTTATAAAACCAACAATTTCGGAAGAAGAAAAACAAAAAGTAATTCAAAAATTAAAAGATTTAAAAAACGAAGTGAATGTAAATGGTGCTAGTTTTTTTAGTAGAGCCGTTTTATATTCAGAAGATCCAGGCTCACGCTCAAATGGTGGTTTTTATAAACTTACAAGGAAAACACCTTTTGTAAAAGAATTTAAAGATGTAGCTTTTTCATTAAACGAAGGCGAAATATCAGAACCATTTGAAACAGAATTTGGCTATCATATTATTTATGTTGAAAAAATTAGAGGGCAAGAGTTAGACGTTCGTCATATTTTAATTTCTCCAAAAGTTTCAGATGCAGCAGTAAAAGAAGCAAAACAAAAAGCAGAAACTATCAGAAAACGAATTTTAGAAAACGAAATTACTTTTTCAAATGCTGCAAAAATGTATTCAGACGAAAAAGAAACTAAAAATAACGGAGGTGTTTTAATAAATCCAAAAACACAAGAACCTCGCTTTGAATTAACTAAAATGGATCCTGAGTTATATAGCCAAGTTTCTAATTTAAAAGATAACGAACTATCAAATGTAATGAAAGATGAGGATAGAAATGGAAACACAAAATTTAAAATAATTACCGTAAACAACAGAACTGAAGAACATAAAGCAAATTTTGCAACTGACTATTTAAAAATTAAAGAATTAGCACTAAAAGATAAGCAAATTAGAGCTATTGCTAAATGGACAGAAGAAAAAATAAAAGAAACCTACATAAAAATTAATGGAGAATATAACGATTGTCAATTTATAAACAACTGGAAAAAAAAATAAACAATCGGGAGAGATAATAATTCTGTTTTTCAAACTTTAAAAGTTTAAAAAAACTCTTAAAATCAATAGGCAACGTTTCTAGATAACTATCAGGAAACCAACAACCAACAACTATTAATTTATGTCAGACGTAGCAGCAATAAAACAATTTGTAGAAAAACAAAAGCAATTAAAAACCGAAATTTCAAAAATAATTGTAGGACAAGATGACGTAATTCATCAGATCATAATTAGTATATTTTCGGGAGGACATTCGCTTTTAGTTGGGGTGCCGGGTTTGGCAAAAACCCTTATGGTTAATACTATTGCACAAACTTTAGGGCTAAATTTTAAGCGTATTCAATTTACGCCTGATTTGATGCCTTCGGATATTTTAGGAAGCGAAATATTAGATGAAAATCGTCAATTTAAGTTTATAAAAGGACCTATTTTTTCAAATATAATTTTAGCAGACGAAATAAATAGAACTCCACCTAAAACACAAGCAGCTTTGTTAGAAGCTATGCAAGAAAAAGCAGTAACCATTGCAGGGCAATATTTCAGCCTTGACAAACCATTTTTTGTATTAGCAACACAAAACCCGATAGAGCAGGAGGGAACCTATCCGTTGCCCGAAGCACAATTAGATAGATTTATGTTTGCTATTAAACTAAATTATCCAACATATTTAGAAGAAGTTCAGGTGGTGAAAAACACTACTTCTGATGACATTCAAGTTGTAAATTCACTATTTACAGCTCAAGAAATTATAGATTTTCAGCATCTTATTCGTAGAATACCTGTTGCTGATAATGTAATTGAATATGCAGTAAAACTTGTTGCAAAAACACGACCTACTGATACTACCTCTACAGACTATGTAAAAACTTATATCGATTGGGGAGCGGGACCACGAGCCTCACAAAATTTAATATTAGCAGCCAAAACACATGCAGCAACAAAAGGTAAATTTTCACCAGATATTGAAGATGTGCAAGCAGTAGCCATAGGGATTTTAAGACATAGAATACTAAAAAATTATAAAGCCGATGCCGAAAATATTACCGAAGACGATATTATTAAAACAATTTTATAGTTTCGTTTATTTTGTAAAAATGTATAATGTAAATAAAACTTAAAATTTAAAATAAAAAAAATGATAGAACAAGCCTCTTTAAATGGTTTTTTAAGAACTATTTTAATTATACTATTAGTTTATTATGCACTAAAATTTTTAGCACGAATTTTTGCACCCATTATAATTCAAAAAACAGTTGAAAAAGTAGAAAAAAAAATCAAAGAACAACAAAACTATCAACAACAAAAACCACATCAAAACACTACAAATGAAACTCCTAAACAAAAAAAACAAGTAGGCGAATATATTGATTATGAAGAGGTTGAATAAAGGCAATAAGCATTTTTTATGAATAATTTTCACATATTAGATACTACTTTTGAACAGTTAAATACTACAACAAACCCTATTAAAAAAGGTGAATATGAAAATTGCACATTTAAAAACTGTAATTTTTCTGAAGTAAATTTTTCTGATTACCAGTTTGTGGATTGCCATTTTTATGATTGTAATCTTAGTTTAGCAAAATTAAAAAACACAAAATTTCAAAATATAACTTTTATTGATTGTAAACTTTTGGGGCTTAGGTTTGAGCATTGTAATACCTTTGGGTTTTCGGTTTCGTTTAAAAAATGCACCTTAAATCACGCTATTTTTTATCAGTTAAAACTTAAAAACACGTTGTTTTATACTTGCCAACTCCACGAAGTTGATTTTACCGAAGCAGATTTGTTTCAAGCTAATTTTAATAATTCTGACCTAAAAAATGCTATCTTCGACCACACTAATTTAGAAAAAGCAACGTTTACATCAGCTTATAATTTTAGCATAAATCCAGAGCAAAACAACCTTAAAAAAGCAAAATTTTCAACAAATAATTTGATTGGTTTGCTCGAAAAATATAGTATTGAAGTTGAATAATATATAAAAATCATAATGAAAAACCTACAAAAATACACCCCTCATTTCCTTGCATTTCTTGGTTTTATACTTGTTTCACTTATTTATTTTTATCCTGTTTTACAAGGTAAAAAAATATACCAAAGTGATATAGTGCAATATACCGGAATGGCAAAAGAACAAAACGATTTTCGAAAACAAACAAACCAAGAACCATACTGGACAAACAGTGCATTTGGAGGGATGCCAACCTATCAACTTGGGGCAAATTATCCACATAATTACATCAAAAAATTAGATAATTTACTACGTTTTTTGCCTCGCCCAGCTGATTATTTATTTCTTTATTTTTTAGGGTTTTACGTTTTGCTTTTAGTGTTAAAAGTTGATTATTTAAAAGCTTTTTTTGGTGCCTTAGCCTTCGGCTTTTCTACATATTTAATAATAATTTTAGGAGTAGGGCACAATGCAAAAGCACATGCAATTGCTTATATGCCTTTGGTAGTTGCAGGAGTTTTATTAGTTTTTCAAAAAAGATATATACTCGGAGGAATTTTAACAATGCTTGCTGTTGCACTCGAAATTCAGGCCAATCACCCTCAAATGACCTATTATTTACTGTTTTTATTGATGTTTATTGGTGTTTATTATGCATATAAATTCATAAAAGCAAAAGATTATAAAAATTTAGGCATTGCAAGTGTAATTTTTGTTACTTCTAGTGTTATTGCATTAGGCACAAATGCTACAAACCTAATGGCAACTGCCGAATATGCAAAATTTTCAACCCGAAGCAATAGCGAACTTACATACAACCCAGACGGAACAAAAAAAGAAAACTCAAATGCTTTAAGCTATGATTATATTACTGAATATAGTTATGGAGTTTTAGAAAGTTTAAACTTAATATCTCCTCGATTGTTTGGAGGCTCAAATGCAGAACAACTAACCGAAGACTCTGAAATGTTTAAATATCTCGTTAATGAAAATGTTCCAAAGGACCAAGCTAAAGAAATTATAAAACAAATGCCTACATATTGGGGAGACCAGCCAATAGTAGCAGCACCAGCATATATAGGAGCAGTAGTATTTTTTTTAGCAATTATAGGATTGTTTTTAGAACCCAAAAAAATTAAATATGTATTTTTAGCAGGAGTAATATTCTCTTTATTGATGTCCTGGGGTAAAAATTTTACACTTTTAACTGACTTTTTTATCAACTATATCCCATTGTATAACAAGTTTAGAGCAGTTTCATCTATACAAGTTATTTTAGAATTGTGTATGCCTATTTTAGCAATTTTAGGTTTATATAACTTCTTTAAAGCAGATGCTAAAGAACGTTTTACAGCTTTATGGAAAGCAGGAACAATAGCAGGAGGAATTTTAATAGTTTTATTAATTTTTAAATATCAGTTTAGTTTTTCAGGAGGTAACGATGGATATTATATTCAAAATTATGGACAAAAATTTATAAACGCTTTAAAAACAGATAGAGAAGCCATGTTTATGGCTGATTTAGGTCGTTCATTTTTATATATTGCACTTGTTTTTGGAGTTTTGTTTGCCTCAATAAAAAATATCTTTACAGAAAAAACAACGGTTATCTTAGTAGGACTATTAATGGTTTTTGATTTGGTTTTAATTGATAAAACCTACGTTAACAAAGAAGATTTTGTATCTGCTCGAGATATGGATATTCCGTTTACTCCTTCCGAAGCCGATTTGAATATATTACACGACACAACCAATTTTAGAGTTTTTGATGTAGATGGCAATCTAAATAGTGCTCGAGCATCATATTTTCATAAATCAGTAGGAGGTTATCATGCTGCAAAACCAAAGAGAATGCAACAACTTTTTGATTATCAAATTGCAAAAAATAATATGAAAGTATTAAATATGCTTAATACAAAATATGTATTGCAACAAAATGAAAAAGGAGAACAACGAGCCATGTATAATGTGGCTGCCAACGGAAATTCATGGTTTGTTAATAACATAAAAATTGTAAACACTGCTGATCAAGAAATGAAAACTTTAGATAGTTTGCAATCAAAAAAAGAAGCTGTTTTACATAAAAACTTTTCAAAAAATTTAAAAACTAAAAAATTTACATTAGATAGTTTAGCAAATATCCGTTTAGTGAATTATAAACCTAACTATCTAAAATATATTTCAGAAAATAAAAATGATGGATTTGCCATTTTCTCAGAAATTTATTATCCGAAAGGCTGGATAGCAAAAATAGACGGGAAAGAAACCGAAATTTTAAATGCAAATTACGTTTTAAGAGCCTTGCAAATACCAAAAGGAGAACACATTATCGAGTTTAGTTTTCAACCACAAGTTGTTAAAACAGGCAGTTTAGTTTCTTTAATTAGTTCATTACTAATGCTTTTGCTTATTCTTGGAGGTATTTATGTAAGGTATTTTAAGAAAAAATAAAATTGGACGATTCAGAAAAAGAAAGGCAATGCAATTTCAAGAGTTTTTAAACCGAAAAAATGATTTTAAAAACGTTCCACTTTTGGGAACAGAGGCACATTTAAAAATGACTTCTGTAGACCGTAAATTAAACATCAAAAAAGATTTTTATCAATCGAAAAATCCAAAAATCGCTGCCGTTTTAGTGTTTTTATATCCTAAAAACAACGAAACCTACATAGTTTTTATGCAACGAAATTCCTATGAAGGAGTGCATTCAAACCAAATAAGTTTTCCAGGAGGTAAGTTTGAAAAAAATGACAATACCCTTGAAAATACAGCCTTGCGAGAATCGTTTGAAGAATTGGGTATTCGTTCAGAACAGGTTAAAATTATAAAACCTTTATCAGAAATTTACATTCCGCCTAGCAATTTTTTAGTACAACCTTTTTTAGGCTTTTCAATTGAAAATCAAACATTTATACCCAATATAAAAGAAGTTTCAAAGATTATTGAACTCCCTTTAGCCACAATTTTAAACAATGATATTTTGTGTTTAGAAACCCTAAATACTTCGTATGCAAAAAATATACAAGTGCCTGTTTTTAAAATAGATTCAACCATTATTTGGGGAGCAACCGCAATGATACTAAGTGAAGTAAGAGAAATTTTTAAAAGAATTTAAATTGAAAACTACGCTATGGAACTCACAAAAAAAAATGAAATATTAGCCCTTTGCAATCAGTATTCAAAAAATACGTTGATGGAAACCCTAAACATTGAATATACTGATGTAGGTGAGGGTTTTTTAATAGCACAAATGCCTGTAAACCAACGGGTACATCAACCGATGGGCTTGCTTCATGGGGGGGCAACTGTTGCCCTTGCCGAAAGTGTGGGGAGTGTTGCTTCGGTAATGTTGATAAATTCTAAAACACACGAAATCAGAGGAATAGAAATTGCAGCCAATCATTTACGGAGTGTTAAAGAGGGCATAATAACTGCAACAGCAACGATAATTCATCAAGGAAAAACACTTCACCTATGGGAAATTAAAATTACAGACGAACAAAATAGGTTAATTTCTGTATGTAAACTTACGAATATTATTTTAGAACGAAAAAATGAATAAAATAGTAAATAAAGCTGTTCATTATTTAGAAAAAAAACAACCGTTTGTATTGTTCGTAAAACCTAATCAAACAATTGTAAAAGGCTATTTTCAAAAAGATAATTTGCTACATACAGCACATAATTTTGATGTTGAAGGCTTTATTTTTACCTCATTTAATCAAGAAGAAAAATATTTATTTTCTGCTAAAAATTGCGAAATTATACAGGAAAATTATTTAGATAGAAGTGATTATAAAATTGATAATCAAATATTTAAATACAATACGATAGATAAAATCTATTTTGAAAAATTAGTTAAAAAAGCTTTAAAATCTATCCAAAATAAGAATTTTACAAAGGTAGTAATCTCTCGAAATGAAATTGTAAAAACCGAATCGTTTGATGTGTTTGCAACGTTTCAAAAAATACTTCATTTATATAAGAATACTTTTCGATATATTTGGTATCATCCTTTGGTTGGGCTTTGGATGGGTGCCACCCCCGAACTGCTTTGTAAGATAAAAGATAATCATTTACAAACGGTTTCGCTAGCCGGAACACAACCCATAACCGAAAATATTGTCTGGAAAACCAAAGAAATCGAAGAGCAACAAATTGTTACGCAATATATTACTGAAAAACTAACTATATTTTCAAAAAAAGTAAGCTATACCGAACCTCAAACCATACAAGCAGGTGCCATTTTGCATCTAAAAACCTATATTTCGGCAGTTTTAAACCCGAGTACTACACTTTCAAATATTGTAGATGTTTTGCATCCAACCCCTGCTGTATGTGGTTTCCCAACATATTTAACACAAAAATTTATTCAAGAAAACGAAGGGTATAAACGAAGATTTTATACAGGTTTTTTAGGTGAAATTTCTGCTAAAAATACTGCCGAATTTTATGTAAATTTGCGATGTTTAGAAGTACTTACAGATGCCGTAAAATTGTATGTAGGCTGTGGAATTACAGCAGATAGCAACCCAGAATTAGAGTTTTTAGAAACTCATAATAAAACTTTTACTTTAAAAAAAACACTATAAAAATGATTGATATTTTAGCCTTTGGAGCTCATCCAGACGATGTGGAATTAGGATGTGCAGGCACGCTTGCTAAAGCCATAAAAAACGACAAAAAAGTTGGTATTATAGACCTTACACATGGGGAGTTGGGTACTCGAGGAAGTAAAGAAATCAGAGCTTTTGAAAGCCAAAAAGCTTCGGATATTTTAGGAGTTCTGTTTCGAGAAAATATGGGTTTTAGAGACGGATTTTTTATAAATGATGAAGCACATCAAATTGAAATTGTTAAAAGAATTAGAAAATATCAACCCAAAATTGTTTTGGCAAATGCTATTTCGGATAGGCATATAGACCATGCCAAAGGAAGTAAATTGGTTTCGGATGCTTGTTTTTTGGCAGGTTTAAAAAAAATTGAAACCACTTTTGAAGGCAAAATTCAACAAGCCTTTAGACCTCAAGTAGTGTATCATTATATCCAATGGGAAAGCTTGCAGTCCGATTTTCTGGTTAATATTTCGGATACAATTAAGCAAAAAATTGAAGCTGTAATGGCTTATAAATCACAGTTTTATGATGAGAATTCAACAGAACCTGTTACTCCAATTGCTACCAAAAACTTTATTGATAGTATAGAATACAGAGCTAAAGATTTAGGCAGGCTAATAGGGGTAGACTATGCTGAAGGCTTTACGGTTGAACGTTATGTAGCAGTTGAAAATATAACCGATTTGATTTAACCTAGATTACGCATTAGAATACTATTATAAACTAAATCTATTTCAAAATTAAGTATTTACTCTTATTTTTTAAATTGAAAATACAAAAGTATTCCTCATCTAAAAATAGTCAGTGAGTGCTTAATTTTATTGTGTCTTTAATTTTTATAACAAAATATAATGTGTAATCTGGGTTGAAAGACATTTTTTGTTGTTTTTAAAAACACCCAAAAGTAGAATTATTTTAAAATTTTATTTTGCAAGTTTGTAAAAAATTTTTAAATTTGCACTCTTAAAAATGGTGATTGTAGCTCAGTTGGTTAGAGCGTCGGATTGTGGTTCCGAAGGTCGGGGGTTCGAGACCCCTCATTCACCCTTTCAAAACCGATTACGAAAGTAACCGGTTTTTTTATTTTCTATAATTTTTTATGAATATAAATAATCTGAAAGATATTCAAAACGCTCGGTAAGTTTGCCATTTTCGGTGATTTTTGCACGTTTTAAAATGCCTTTTTCATCATTGTTTATAAAAGCAGGAAGCACGTGCTCTAAAAACATTTTTCCGAAGCCTTCACTGGCATCTTTGGGTAATTCACAAGGTAAATTATCAACAGCCATAACCGTAATTGCTGCAGGGTGTGTTATATTCACTTCTGCATGTTCCGAAGGTAAATAACCATAGAAAGGTTCGGCAATAGTACTCGAACGAAGTGTGCAAGCCACAGGACCAGCCACATCGCACGAAATATCTGCCACTACCTGAATTTTACAATCTTTAGCGTTTAGCATTTTTTGTGTTACAATTGCAGGAGCATTATTCCCGTAAAAATGACCCGCTATAAACATATCCGAAACTTTTGTAAAACGTTCAAAATCAGAAATATAATCAGTTGGGTTGTTATAGAAATCTAAATTATCACGTTTTTGTCCGTCTTTTCGTTTGTTATAATCCAACACATCTATTTGAGTATAAACTGCTTGTGTATATTTTTTTGTTAAAAAATTATCTACCGAAACTTCGGTGATTTTCATTGTATCGAGCATTTCTTTTGCTCCCATCCCCACTTTTCCGTTACCTGTTAATACAATTTTTATAGGGGGTAAGTTTATTCGTTTTAGCTTTGCAATGAGCGAAGTTTGGTCGGGTAAAGTTTC
>CAYXAF010000033.1:0-23397 GCA_964463035.1 uncultured Flavobacterium sp. | reverse complement strand
GAACACGACCGGAACACGACCGGAACACGACCGGAACGCGCCCGGAACGCGCCCGATGCCGTGACATGACAACTTCCGGGACAAAATGGCCAAAAAACGGGACAAAAAGAAAAAACCTGTCGCCAATCCGGGACAAGTGCGGGACAAATCGACCCAAAAGCGGGACAAATTTAGGCCTCGCGCCAAAGCCTTTTCTTTGTGTATCAAAGACTTAAAAAATCTTACAGTCAATTTGTCCCGTTTTTTTTCAAAATTGAAAACGCGCGTAATGTTAATACTAATACGTAAACCTATATATATTTTTGGCTTTTTCAAAAAAGCGGGACAAATCGAGCGTTTTCCGCGTAAGTCGTTGATTTGTAAAGGCGCGAAGGCGTCTTTTTGTCCCGCTTGTCCCGCTTTTTACCCATTTTGTCCCGCTTTTTTTCCGCTCGCCCATCCGTTTGTCCCGATTTTGGCCGTTTTGTCCCGCTTTTTGTCCCGCGTTTTGGCTTGCGCGCGCCACAAAAAGAGCGCGGCGATGGAATGTCACTTGACAACATCCAACGCTTCGACTATAATATGTCCAACGAATTGAGAAAAAGCGCCTTGGAATTAGGCGCGACTAAACCAAACCAGGTGGCGCATATGCGCCACTGGAACCAAACCAGGTGGCGCATATGCGCCACTGTAACTAAGCCGGAGGGCAAAGAATGAACTTGACAGATGCCGCTAACACTATCGCCGCCGTCGGTACAACCCGTACCGTACTGCTCACGGGCGAACCCGGCGTAGGCAAAACCTCTGTCCTAAAAACCTTGGCGGCAAAGATGCCGTCCCATCAGGCAGTCTATATTGACTGCCCAGTACTCGACCTACCAGAAATCGGCCTACCCGAAGTGGCCGATGGGCAGGTTCACATACGCCCAGGCGCGGTATGGGGGCTGGATGACCCAAGGCCGAAGCTCATCCTGCTGGATGAGCTGACCAAGGCTCCACAGACCACCAGGCTGTTCCTAACCCGGCTATTGCTGGAGCGCACCCTAGGCGCACAGACATTCCCCAAGGGAACGATTATCTTCGGCACGGGCAACCGCGCCGCCGACGGCGTGGGCGACACGCTCGCCGCGCACGTTGCCAACCGGTTGATTATCTTGGAGGTGGACAAACCCACCTCCACCCAGTGGCTCGAATGGGCTGAACCGGCAGGCATCCACCCGGCGGTACTGGCGTTCGCGGATAGGTTTCCGCACGCCTTCGACCCGGCGGGTACAGAGGGCAACCCCTACGTTCAAGACCCAAAACGCCAAAGCCTTCCGTTTGTCTCGCCGCGCAGCCTCCACGCTGCGAGCGACGTGCTGCACGCACTAGACGGCGAGCCGGCAGCGGTCATCTTGGCCGCGTTGAGCGGCACTATCGGCGTGGCCGCTGCCCGTGACCTGCAAACGCTGGCACTGCTACACGGGCAGTTGCCCGGACTACAGGAAGTTCTGGCTGCCCCCAGAACCGCCACGCTGTCAGACGTGCCAGCGGCACGAATCATCAGCGCCTTCGCGTTCGCCGCGAAGGCGAACAAGACCAACATCGGAGGGCTAATGACGTACTTCGCCCGTCTGCCGGCGGAATATGCGTCTATTTTCGCCCGCCACGCGGCGAAGCGCCTAGGGGCAGACTTGCCCCTGTGTGCAGAATTTATGGCGTGGTTGCGCGCCAATGCTTGGATTTTCTGAACTCCACTAATCCCACAACACTAGCTAAGGAGCACCCCCCAATGCACACCTACACCACACTGTTTAACGCCATGACAAAGAAAACCCGCAACGTCAGCGAGCTAATGCTTGGTGGCGCGTGCCGCGCCATCAATCGCGGGGAATATATTTCCATCGTGAGCTACACGACGGAAATCGGGCGACACTACCCGGACAACACGTCCACGATTGAAGACACCGAGTGGACAACGCCCACAACCCAACGGCACCGCCAGAAAGCCGGGCTGCCCTGCCCGGAGCTTCAGCCCTTGGCCGCAGACCAGAAAGAACGCCTGCTGGCGGTGCGCCTCAAAGACCGCGTGGTGTTCGTGCACCCGCGCGCAGCCCAGCAAGGCAGACTGCGCCTATCTACAGGGCAATACGCTACAGAGGCTGACTGGGCGCGGTTTTTAATATGGCTGGAGACCACACCAAACCCGCCTGCGTACACCCGCTGGAAGGCCGATAAGGCCGCATACAAGGCGGCGCTGGGGGCTGCGCGCCAACTGCTGGCGGATGCAGCGGCCTATGCCGCAATGGGGGGCGTACCTGGGCGCACGCCAGAAGGCATGCCTCACGACGGCCTGCCCCCTGACGAGTACGCGCGCTGGGTGGCCGTGCCGCTTGGGCACATTGAACGCGCGCTTCGCCGGCTCACCATGCAGAGCGCCACCGCGACCCTCTGGGAACGCCCAGAAGGGCGCGGCCCTCGCGCGGCTTTGGTTCCCATCGCCGGGGGGCGCGCATGAGCACAGCACATGGCGAGTGCGCGCAGATTATCCGCGCACTTCTTGCCGTGGGGGTACACCCTCACGACGTGCCAGAGGTCATCTGGCACGAGGCCGCGCGGCATGGGCTGCGCGTGGTGAACCGAATCCACCCACGCTTCCGATGGAAGCTGGTGGGGTACGAACCCGGCACGCCATGCACGTTCCTGATTGCGTCGGCTGCACTTCGACGCGACCCCACAAGGGTTCGCGTTATCGAGCTGGACGACGATTTTTACGCCTGCTACGGCGACGACCCTATCCTTTTTACGACCGACGGAGACCGCAAATGAACGCCCTTCCTACTTCTGTAGCCATCACCTGGACAATTGATGACGTACTGTATTCCGACGACACGCTAACACCAGAGGACGCGGCCTGCATCCTTCAGCGCGCGAAGCGCTACCACAGTGCTGAATACGGTGTCAACATCGACATTATAGACGGCCACATCATGGCCTTCTTGGAGGCCAACCCAACCCGCGCACAGCGCGACGCGGAATATGCCCGCTGGGTAGCCGCCTTGGCCTAATCAAAAACGCGGCGCATATGTGCCGCCTAACTCAAAGCCGGAGGGCAGAAACCATGACACCACAAGAACAACGCCTCGCCAAGGCGCGCAGCGCCATTCTCGCATCGCCCGAATGGGCGTTCCTTGGCTCGGTCATCCTGACCGGCCCCACCGTGCTATCCACGGAGCACGGAACCACCGCAGCGACTGACGGATGGACAACATGGTTCCATCCAGATTTCGTGGACAGCCTATCGCCCGAAGGGCTTGCCTTCGTGGTTATTCACGAGGCCATGCATAAGGCGCTGCGCCACATGCAGCGCGATTGGAAACGGCTGCTCCCCGGCTACGACCATCAAACCGCCAACGCGGCAATGGACTACGTCATTAACGCGGAAATCGTAGCGTGTCCGGGCACACACCCGGCAACGGGAAAACCACTAACGGCCATGCCCCTGAAAGGGCTGTATGACCCTAAGTACCTTGGCTGGGATACCGTGCGCGTTTACCGCGACCTCATCGACAATCCGCCATCGACCGCGCCCGAAGCGATGGATAATCACATCCATAACCCAGACGGCGAAGGACAAGGCGAAGGACAAGGCGAAGGACAAGGCGAAGGAGAAGGCGAAGGAGAAGGCGAAGGAGAAGGCACCGGCGCAACCACAGCCACGGCGCGCGCCCAACAGCGCGCCCAGATGGAGGCCGCCATTGCCCAAAGCATCGCGGCAGGCGGCGGCCTGTCTCCCGTGGCGCGCAAACTGGCGGCGCAGCTCACCCCCAAAGTGGACTGGCGCGCCGCCCTGCGTGGCGAATGGACAGCCCGCGTACCTGGGCGCGACGCGCCTAACTGGAACCGACCCCACGCGGCCTACGCCCGAGCAGGGTTTTACTACCCAAGCAGCGCGGCCAGCGCGCCCGCTCGCGTGGTTCTGTGCGTTGACATGTCAGGCTCCATCGGCCAAGCGACGCTCGACTTGCTGCTGGCCGAAATCGAAGGGCTAGCGACCACATGCCCACCCGCTGAGTTGCGCCTTGTATGGTGGCATAGCGCCATTGAGGGCGAAGATGTTATCCACTCGCACGAATACGCGAACCTACGCGGCATTGCCAACCCGCGCGGGTTCGGGGGCACACGCCCGCAAGTCTTGGAGAAGTACGCCGGCCAAACCGAAACCGCCGTTATTGTCCTTACCGACGGATACTTCCCCTCGTGCGACTTGGGACAAGACACTATTTGGGTTATTACCCCTGGCGGAACCGCTGCAAACATACGGCGCGGCACAATCATTGAAATGAGCTAATGAGCAAGACCGACATGAACAGAACCAATATCCGCAAGGCGCTAAAAGCCGTCATCAAGGCGCTGCGCCCAACAACCACTTACGAAAGAACACAAGGCCACGCCCGTATCATCACACAAGACGGCCTGCTTATCCTCAATAACGAGGGCCACATGGCCGCGCATATCGCCCCAGACAAACTGACATTGACAAACCGCGCCCCGCGCTACGTCATATATACGGTACTAACCGCGTTTATCGAAGCCATGCCCGCGCAATCGGACCTCCACCTGACCAAAGCCGTAGTAGATGGAGGACATCCCTATGTACTCACGCACGGAGGGCGCAATTACCTCCCCCATAATGGGCTATGCATCACGGAGGCAGGCATAGACGCGCCACGCGCCACGCTTAGGGCGCAAGAGTACGTCATGTGCGCGAATCATCCCATGCACGCCACATACCAAGCAGCGCGCGACGCTATCGACGCTTACAAAGCGCTGGGCGCGGCCGTCGCGCCGTACCTAGACCCCGAACTAGACGCGCCGGCCTGCGCTCAATACCTCGAACAAACGGGCGGGATGCTAACGTCATACCGCATATATAAACGGCCAGACCAGATAAATGAAACCTGGCGGCTAAGGCTACGTCCGCGCTCAGCTGGCGGGGCGTCTGAACAGCTGTATCAGCTACCGATGGGACCCCGCGTCATGGTGCTCTTGGTGCTCGTGAACAGTCGTGCGCCACTAAAGACCGCCCACGACCCCGCCACTTATAGCAGTGCGCTATCCCTCTTATGGTCTACCCTAACCGCCATTGATGGCTACGCGCCATATACCATATTACGACCGCCCTATCCTATGGAGAAACTAAGCGCAGGCTAAACAAAGAACCGACCGCCGCCTACCGAAACACCGCCAACTTATGAGGACATACTATGGCCAAAGTTGAATTTACAGGCGCGCCCCTCGAAGGCCGTGGCCGCGCCGCCGCCGCGAAGTTTGAGGGCATAGACTACGGCGACGCTGCCCGCCCATGGAACGACCGCTTCGGCGAGGAGGACACAGAAAAAAAGGGGCTGAAGAGGAGCACCCCCGGCCGTTTAGAAGGCTGCGGCGCTGGTGCTTTAGGCAAACCGCTAACCGCCTTGGGAGGCGCTAAATGACGACTAGCCCGCCACAACGCATCGCGCTGACGCGCCCGCGCCCTCGCCACCCTCCCGATTTTGCCTGCCTGCGCCTCCTCGTGCGCGAAATGCGCGCGAAGTACATTTTCAGCCGCGTGCAGCTATGCCTGCTACGGCTCGTCGGAGCGGGCACATACCCTGACCCGGTGGATAGCATCGTTCGAGCCATCCACATAAAGGGCGCACACCGGCACTGGCGCGTATATTCCGTATACTACTACGCCCTATTTACGGGGCAGTGCGCGACGGGGCGGCAATTGCTGGACTACTACGCGCTTCCCAAACGGCTACGAAAATAGCTAAACGCGGCGCATATGCGCCGCCTTTCCCAACGCAATAACAACAAGCCGCTTTGCGGCACAAACAGGAACCCAACATGGCAGATGACGTAGACCTCACCACAGAGCGCCAAGAGGCGATAGACCGCGCTAATCTGCGCTTCTCTCGCGCCAACGCCTACACCTTACGAGGCAGTGCAAACTGCACCAAATGCGGCACACGCAATGACCGCGCCCGCGAAGGGTACGCGACGTGCAGCGCGTGCTACGAAGGGCTAGCCGAAGAATCAGGAGCGCCCAAATGAACGACACCATCACCTACGCCGAAGGTGTAACGCTCGACCTCACAGGATGGAGCCTCCACCTCGGCGGCTGCGCCGCGCTAACCCACCTACCGGACGGGGCGGGTGTAGGTGGCCCCGTCGCCTGCCGGCACGCCTAAAATGACGGATAATCACCACAACGACACGGAACCGCCCCAAATGAAACCTTACGCCCACCAACTTGCGACCATCGAACGCCTGCACGCCACTGGCGGGAGGCTACTCAACACCTCCGACCCCGGCACGGGAAAAACATATACCGTTCTACAATGGTTCGCCGAACACCATACCAACAACCCCAACGCGCGCATGGTTGTACTGGCTCCAAAAGCGATATGCCATCCCGCATGGGGGCAGGATGCCAAAAAATTTGTTCCTCATCTGCGCGTGGCCGTAGCCACGGGCACATCCACCGACAAGCGCAAGCGTGTCGCCGGTGGATTGCCGCACATATTGGTGACCAACCACGATTCTGTTACCCAGCCTTGGTTCCAAGACATTGCAACCGAATTTAGCGTGTGTGTCGTCGACGAAAGCACCGCATTCAAGAACCACCTATCCATACGCGGGAGGGCGCTGCTCGGCCATGTCAAACACTGGCCGTCGCGCATCGCCATGAGCGGTACACCGATGCCTAATTCCGTGCTTGACTTATGGGCGCAGTTGCGCTTTGTCGAGCCTAGCCTTGTAAGCAACTACACCGCTTGGCGGTCTGAAGTTTGCCTTCCGGTTTCGACTATGATAGGCGGAGGACGCAGCGTGTTTACGTGGGAGGAGCGCCCCGGCATCCGTGAAGCGTTACTCGCGCGCAATGCGAATTATATTGTGCGTTACGCCAAAGAAGACTGCCTCGACCTACCGCCACAACGTGTCTACACCCGCGCCGCGCTTATTTCAGCCAAAACCCGCGCCGGACTGCAACGCCTCAAAGCGGAAATGGCGCTTGCACTCGACGACGAAGCAGAGCCACTCACTGTGGCGCACGCCGGGGCGCTCGCCGTCAAGCTTTTGCAGCTCACCTCCGGCTTTGTTTACCTCAATCAACCGGACGGTACGCGCAAGGCAAAAGTGGCCGATACCCTGCGCTATGACCTCGTAACCGAACTTGTCTCCGAGCGCGAGCATAGCCTTGTGGCTGTGCGGTTCCGGGCGCAGGCCGATTTTTTGGCGGAGGCGTTCGGCCACGCCAAGATTTCTTACGCTATTATCGACGGCAACACAACCGCCCAGGCCGCCCAAACCATCGTGCAGGACTTCCAAGCCGGTAAATACCGGACGTTGATTTGCCAGCCACAATCCGTAAGCCACGGGCTGACCCTCACCCGCGCCGACACGGTTATTTGGGTAAGTCCGACCTTCAACGCCGAACACTTTATGCAGTTCAACGCCCGCATTGACCGCATCGGCCAAACCCGTCCTACTGAGGTCATCTGCGTCGCGGCGGAGGACACCTATGAAGAGGAGGTCTATGCGCGGCTCAACGACAAAATAAACAGCCAGCAGGGAGTCCTTGACATGCTGCGCGATTTCTCACGGGGGTAAACCTATGCTTGATTTATTGGCGCTCGCTCGCGCGCCCGCAATGCGGCAAACTGACCGCGCCGCGAAGGTAAGGGGAGCTAACCAATTTGACCCAGCCCACCGACCCAGCGGCCTACAGATTGACATTATCGAGGCACTTACCCTAATCCCGGACGCTCCGCTCGATGCCCCGCGCCTCGCCGCCCTACTCGGCTGCGGCAGCACCAAAGTCCGCGCCGCACTGCGCGTGCTGCACAAACACGGCTGGATTGTCCCCGACCACAAAAACACATGGAGGCTCTATGTCCCACCGCAGCGGTAAGCGCGCTAACTACCAGACCCGCACCGACGCGCAAGCGCGCTATCAAGAGGCCATCCGCAACCACGACGTAACGTTCGCTATCGGCCCCGCCGGCGTAGGCAAGAGCCACGTCGCCGCTATGGAAGCGGCACTCGCGCTGGAGGAGGGTGAGGTCTCGCGCATCATCCTTATACGCCCCGCCCGCGAAGCCGCCGGCGAACGCCTCGGATATCTACCCGGCACGGCGCAGGAGAAAATCGAACCCTATATGTTCCCCATCATGGATTCGTGGAGTGACGTGTGGCAACCACAAAAAGTCAAAAGCATGATGGAGCGCGACATCATCCAGACATGGCCTGTTGCCCACCTACGCGGTCGCACGTTCCGCAACGCCTTTGTAATCGTGGACGAGGTGCAGAACCTCACCCGCGCCCAGCTTTATCTTGTCCTGACCCGATTCGGGGAAGGCTCGCGCATGGTGTTAGACGGCGACTTCGCGCAGTCCGACCTCATGCGCACCGAGGAGCCGTGCGATAAACTCGTGCGCGCCCTCGAAGGTTCCGAGAATGTGGCTCACATCCACTTCTCAGAAAACGACGTTGTACGCCACAGGGTGGTACGCACCGTCATACTCGCCAACGCTACGTTAGGTAGCACCGACCATCCCACGAGGACTTGCATATGAACGCATACATCATTCACCCGTCTACCGGCAAAGCCACCCGCGTTGAAATAGTCGAAGTGCGCGATACCGTGGCCACAGTTATCGCGCACTATGGAGGCGAACCACAAACGCTGTTTATTCCAATCACCGCGCTGTACTCGACGCAGCAGACGAATACGCGAGCCTCGCCCGCCTGTCTCAACACCTCGCCGAATGGGGCATCGACACGCTAGAGTACGACGAAGACGACGAAGACGACGAAGACGACGGCGAAGACGAAGACGACGATGGATGCGACGTGGTGTATGGGAGGTGGTATATAACCGCGCACTGAGGCCCCTACCACGGCGGCGCATATGCGCCGCCCCTACACGAGATACTTACTATGAGCTGGCTTAACGACCTCTACCCCGAACGACCCAACCCCGTCGGAGTGCTGCCCAAGTGGTCATTCTCCGACTGGGCAACCATCAAAGACCTACCATACCTCGTCTATGCCGCCCGCGTGCTGGGCAAGGAACGCGCCCCTACACCGGCGGCGGCGCGCGGCGTAGCCATACACGAAGCCCTAGAGAACTACGCACTGCGCGGTACGATGGACTATAACGAGCACGTCACAGAGCGGGTTACGGCCAAGGGCAGGGCGGCCATCGACCGCCTGCGCGCCCACAACTTCCAGCCCGAGCGGCGCTTCACCCTCGACCGTGACTGGAAAGAGTGCCCCGAGGACGACAAGTGGATGACCGCCATTATGGACGGCCTCGCCATCTCGCCCGACGGCACACACGCCGAGGTCATCGACTACAAGACCGGCAAGCAGTACGCCATCAAGCACACCCAGCAAGCGCAGCTTTACGCCGCCGTGGTGCATAAAGTCCTTGGCATCGACACAGTCACGACCCGCTTCATCTACCTCGATTCGCCCGCCGATGACGACTTGGCCATTACCCACAACAAGTCGATGCTCGCCGCAGCGTATGCCTTCTGGAACGCGCAAGGCATCGAAACCACATCACTACCAAAGGCCGCGTTTGCCCCGCCCGACGTGTTGGCAGGCATCCCGAAGTGGTATTATGACTTCCTTCTCAACCCGGACAACTACGACGACGCACATTTTCCGCCCCCGTATTACGTGCTGAAAAGGCGCACTTGACAACGGCAATGCGTTAAGTGACAATACATCTGCGGCCTACACCAAGACCGCCAACCCACAACCCAAAACGAGAGACGACATCATGAGTAAGACTGACCTTACAACCGCCGCGCCCCATACTATCGTTGTACCAGACTTCCTACTCCATACTGCGCACACTGCCGCCGCCGAAGCCGGCATGACCGCCGACGACTTGGCCATGCCGCGCCTCAAGCTTCTTCAATCCCTATCTAAAGAAGTTGCCGACGGCGCAACGGCAGGCAAAATCTACAACAGCATCACCGGAGACGAGTACGATTCCGTCGAGGTCTACAGCTTGGGCTTCAAGCGCAAGTGGCTAGTCGCCACCACCGACCAGTCGCGCGACCTTATCAAAATTTGCGACGATTTTGAGGCCGCGAAAGACCTCGTGGCTGCCAACCCTGGCACTACCGCCAATGAGAGCCACGACCACCTGTTAGTCATGGCGGACGACCCAAGCCTAACCCCCTACGCGATTGGGCTGGCCAATACGGCGCTGACGCTTAGCCGCCAGTGGAACACCGCCATTGTGGTCGAGCACGGGCGTTATCCGCGCCCGGCGATAAAGTGGCGTCTGTCTGTGGTTAAGAAGAAGAACACCAAGGGGAACTGGTGGTTCGCCTTGGGCTTCGAGGCCGTAGGCACGGTAGACACTGCCGAAAAGCTCGACGCGCTGGTTAGCCTCGGACACAAGCTCCTCGACTAACCCAAACCCCCCCGCTTCGGCGGGGGATATTTACCACGAAGGACATAAATATGAACACGCTCAACGACATCGCTGAAAAAATTGCCGCCGTTCGCGCCCGCCGCGCCGAAGTCGGGCGCGAGGAAGCCCGCCTCGCCGCAACCCAAAAAGAACTCGAAGCCGAACTAATCGACCTGCTCACCGCCCAAGGCGTAGACCGCATTACCACCGGCGGGGTTAACTACAAACTGGACGCAACCCCGCGCCCCGCCGTCCGCGACTGGGAAGCGCTCTACCGCGCCGTGGCGGACAAAGGGTGGTTCTTCCTTTTGCACAAACGCCTGACTGCCACCGCCGCCGCCGAACTCATCGCCGCAGGGGAGACCATCCCCGGCGTGGAAGTCGAATCCGTCCCCTCCATCCGCTACAGCAAAGCCTAAGCGCCATGAACGAATCACAATTCAGCGCCTCCATCAATGCAAGCGTGCGGCGGTATGGGGTTTATGCTTGGAAAATCGCCGCTGCCTTCGCAGCGGGCGTTCCTGACACATGGTATAGTGGCACACGGCACGACCTGTGGGTGGAATATAAACGCACCACCGCCGCGCGCAAGACGTTCGCGCTAGTCCCTAGCCAAAACCAATGGCTGACCAAGCGCAGCGACGAGGGCAGGGCGTGCTGGCTGGTTGTCGCCACCCCTGATGGCATCGCGGTGTTCGACACCCCGCCATACCCTACCACACACGTCGAGGACGCGACGCGGCTCATCACCCGCGCCGAATATATCGAACGCCTCGTGCGCTTCGTCGGCGCGAACAGGGAGACCTGCCATGACTGCACACACCCTGCCTTACGGAGATAACCCATGCCCCCTATCGTGCCCCCGCCGCCCGGCGCGCCCGGCGCTCGACGCGCCTACAACCCCTACGCCAATGACCTCGACAATCCGAACAGCATCCCCGACTTCGACGCGGTGCGGAATCCAGCGCACTATCAACTCCTCCCCGGCGTGGAAGTGGTTGATGTGCGCGACCGACTTCTCGACAAAATCGACGCAGCAGATAAGTGCAGGTTGACGGCAAGAGAAGTTGACTACTGGAGCCGGGCGTGGGAATACCTCACCCGCTTCATGGACAAAGGCGGGCGCGACGACCTGCGTAAAGCCGAACAATACCTACACCGCCTTAACACTGGAGACTGGCCACAATGATTGAACTAATTAGAATGGCAGCTAACATCCCCCCGACGCGATACAAGCCCGGAACCCCGGAGCAGCGCACCTGCCCCATACAGAGGCGCTGTGTTGACGCGATACCGCGCAACGCCGAGCGCACGACACGTGACATTGCCGAAGCCCTCGGCATGACCGTCGATGCCGTGCGCGCGAACCTCCACCGCGCCGAAAAGCGTGGGCTAGTGCAGAGCCGCAAGGCATTCGTCGCCTCGCCCTACCGCCAGCACCGCCGCCTCGCCACAACAAGCGCCACGATATTCTGGTCACGCCAATGACTAATCCAATCCAACAGCCCGCACCACGGCCCACCGTGGCCGAGTGCATCAAAAGCCTCGGCACGCGCTGGGTGCTCCATCCGAGCAACCGCCCCGCGCGCAAGACAGAAAAGCCGACCACCGAATATCTAAAAGCCCGCTGGGCGAGGATGAGCTAATGCTTTGCTACAAAGACACCACCTTCTGCACCGCCGAGTGCACAGATACCGAATGCCGCCGCCACAAAATCCACGTACCGGAGGACACCTTCGGCTTCCCCGTTGCCTACTGTGATTTTTCCGCACACTGCCCGCGCTTCGCCGATGCGGAGCAACCACAGACGGCTGAGGCGGACAATCGAGGAAGCTATGAATGACCCAACTGCCTTTGTCTTTGGATGGCTACTCGGAGCCGTGTCCGCCATCGCCGCACTCGCCTTCGGCATCCGCGACCGGCGGCGCAAGCGCGCTACACAAAAACGACCCCGGCGTGTATAGCACCACGTACTATAACCACCTCGGGCGTAGAGTTGACCACGCCACGGTGGATGGAGCGCACTACGCTCTCCCTGCGCTGTTCTCCAGCCTGACCGAGGCTTCGCAGGCCGCTGACGAGTGGCGGAGCGTGGACGCAAGGCACACGGCAGTCGTTCACCGCTGCATCTACAACACCCAACTACCCGCCCGCTGGCCTAAACCTGACGCTTAACCGAAGGCCGATGGGGCTTTTGTTGAATCTATGGCGGCGGAAGCCGCCAAAGCCGCGCCCGATGCCTAGAGGGAACTCCATGCAACGCCTGTTTATTGATTACGAGACCTACTACTCGGACGAGTGTAGCCTCAAGAAACTCACTCCCGCCGAATACGTGACCCATCCGGACTTCTTCGTCTGGGGGGCCTCCGTCGCCATCGACAACGGTCCCATCCGATTCATGTGGGCCGCGCAGCTCGAACCCTACTTGCGTAGTATCGACTGGGCGCAAACCGAGTTCATTGCCCACAACACCCTATTTGACGGCGCAGTCCATGCGTGGTACTATCACCTGCCACCGCCCGCGCAGTGGAGCGACACCGTGGCCATGTCCAACTACCGCTGGGAGAAGAACAGCGTATCGCTCGCCGAAATGGCGCGGCACTACGGACTGCCGGACAAGGGCGCGGCGCTCGCCATGACCAAGGGCAAGCGCGAACTCAGCGCCGACGAGCGCGCCGCGTTCGAGGCGTATGCCGACCACGACCTCGACCTGTGCCGCGAAATCTACGCCCGTATGCGCCCCGAACTCCCCGAAGCGGAAATGCAAATCATCGACATGACCTGCCGCATGGCGCTGCACCCCGCGCTGCGCTGCGACGTGGCCATGCTCGACGACTATCGCGCCACCCTGCGCGCCACGTTCCACGCCGACCAAGCGCGGCATAGCGAGATTGTACTTGGCGGGCTTCCGCCTGAACTACACGACGACGTGGTGCGCGCGGGGCATAAAATCTTCGCCTCCAATGTCCAGTTCATCCGCCTGCTCGAACACCTCGGCGTAGATATTCCCACCAAAACACGCAAGGCCACCAAGACCGAAATCGAAAAGAAAGGGCTAAAACACGGCCAGCTCGTCGTCGTCCCTGGGGTTGCCAAGACCGACGAAGGGTTGCTCGCACTGCTTGAGCACGAGAACCCCGCCGTGGTCGCCGCCACCGAAGCCCGCATCAGCGCCAAGAGCCGCATCAACGAAACCCGCGCCAGCAAATTCATCGCCGTTGCCTCGTGCTTCCCCGACCACGCCATGCCCGTGCCGCTTAAATACTGCGGCGCATCCACCAACCGCGACAGCGGGGCATGGGGCATGAACATGCAGAACCTCCCCGCGCGAGGCAAGGACAAAACGATTCGCGCCTCCCTCATTGCGCCGCCGGGTTTTGTGGTCATGGCGGCTGACCTCGCGCAAATCGAACCGCGTGTACTCGGCCACCTCGCCGATTGCAGCGGATACCGCGCTGCGTTCCCGGAAGGCAAGAAGGCCCTGTTCTATGAACAGCTCGCCAGCCGTATCACCGGCATACCCATCGACCACATCAAAAACCCGAGCACGGAACGCAACATCGGCAAGGCTGCGGGACTTGGGTTAGGGTATTCAATGGGCTACAAAAAATTCACCAAGTTCGCCCAAACGGCGGCGGGCGTCACTTTCACCGAAGAGGAAGCCAAGCAAGTTGTTAATACCTACCGACGCGAGTTTCACGAAATCGCCTCGCTGTGGGCCATGAGCGACGACCTGCTCGGCTCCATGCAGAAAGCCAAGAGCACGCTATGGCGGCACACCCACAACGGCATGACCTTCGGCCCCGACTACATCGTCCTCCCGAGCGGGCGGTTCCTGCTCTACCCCAACCTGCGCCGCCAAACCTTCACCGAACTCGACGTAGACGGTAACATCGTGCGTACCTATGACCAGATGGTTTACGGCGAGCGCGGCACGTTCCGTGGTGTCTACGGCGGGCTGCTGGTCGAGAACTGCACTCAGGCGCTCTCCCGTGACATCCTCATGGATATGGCGCTGCGCATCAGAGATGAAGTGTTGCTTAACGATATCGGCGAGCGTATCGTCAACCGAGTTCACGACGAGCTGGTCATGGTCGTGCACCAAGACCGCGCAGACGAAGTGACAGAGCGGGTGCGCGCCATCATGTCCACCGCCCCGAGCTATATGTCCGTCCCCGTGTCCTGCACGGTATCCCACGCCAACAACTACGCAGACGTGAAATGATTCATCTTGACTTCATCGTAGGCATCTCCGGCCAAAACCGCCATGTGCCCCTCATCAAATCCATACAACAAACCCCCGACGGCGTGCGCACCCGCAACTACCCGAACGTCCAGCGCGTGACCTCCGAGCGCGTCAGCGTCGATGGCGTACAGGCATTCGCCGAAGCCATCGAGATGATGGGGCAGGGCGGATATGCCCTACTACGCGGCACAATAGACGACGCGCCGATAAGCGCCGCCTCCCGCGCGGGGCGCGTCAAAACCACCGAACTGACGTGGCTGTGCCTAGACTTCGACGCAGCGCCGTTTACGTCTGTGCTCGCTGCCGCGAACGCAATCCCGTGGATGCGCGGCGTGAGCTACGCCTACGGCTTGTCCGCCAGCCACGGCATTACCAAGTCTGGCCTATCCGCCCACCTTTTTGTGCCGCTCGCAGCGCCCATGCAGGCCAGCACCATGCGCAACCTGCTGGCCAACATCAATCTGCGCGTGCCGCAACTCAACGCCGCCCTCAAACTGAGCGACAGCGCCACCCGCCTGTCCTACCCGTGCGACTTGGCGATGGCCTCGCCGTCGCACATCGTCTATGTTGCGCCGCCAACTCTCAAAGGCGTGGAAAACATCACCGAACCGCGCTATGGCTACGCCCGGCTCGCGCAGCCGGCCCTCGATGCAAGCACCATACCGCCCGAGTGGTTCGCGCCAGCGCGCACCGAACTGGCAAAACGCCTGAGGGACCTCCGCCGCGCCGCCGGACTGCCTGTGCGCGCATTCGATACCCGCAAGATTGGCGAGATAGAAGTCATATGTCCGAGCCACGAACTCCAGATATTCGATGTAGCGCCAGAAGGCGAGTGGGTACGTTGCAATATAGGGATGGACGGCCGTCGAGGGGATAGCCACAGCTATTTTTTCCCTAACGGGATAATCCTGCCGTATGTCGATGGCGGCAAGAACCCGACCCTACTGCGCACGTTCAAAGACGATAGTGAGGTCTACGCGCTCTCTCAAGCCGCGCCGACGTTTACCGCAGAGTGGAACCGGCAGTTCACCGGGGCGGAGGCGCTGCCCGCCACCAACAACCCGGCGACCGCATCGCCCTCCGACGACGCAGACGCAGACCCGACCCAGCCCGACGCGACGCGCCCCGAACCCATGTGGGCAGACCCGACGCGGGTACATGCCTTCGTGGACGTGGACACTGACCGCTACTGTGTATACACCCCCGGCACGGATGGTTGCCACTACATCAACATCCTCTCGCGCAACCTGACCGAAGCCTATGCCAAGTACCTCTCGGACGTGGGCGGCTGGGAACCCCGTGCGGCCAGGGAACTGCCCGTAATCTTCGGGCGCTTGACCCGCCGCCCAAACCACCCCGCCATTTCCCGAGGAGAAGACGGCGTACTCGAATACAACCTGCTACTCCCCCATGCGTTGTTGGCCGCCGTTGCCCCGCAGCGCGACCTCCCACGCGAAAATCTCATCCAAGAGATGGAAAGCAAAACACCGCTGATACTGCGCTGGATGAACCATATGCTCGCCGACCCGACGGGCGTGTGGACGGGGCGGCTCGTCAACTGGCTTTCGGTACGCCTGTACCACATGCGGAACGTATCGACTATATGGCTACTGCGCGGAGTGCAGGGGTCAGGCAAATCGTCGCTCGTGTCCCTGCTGGGGCGCGCCCTGTTAGCTACGCCCGGCGGCGACCGCACCCGCGTCTCCTCCATCATGGAGCGACGCGGAACCACAAGCCTCGGCCCGGAAACCGCCATCGCGTTCACCGGCTGGCTCGGCGAGAACCACCTCGTTGAAATCAGCGAGCCGGAAGGGCTGCCCATCAAACTGCGCGACAAGTTCCAAGCCGAACTCAAGCGCGCTACTGGCGACGGCGACCTGACCATCAACCCAAAATTCAAACCGACCTATACGGAATCCCTGCCCTCGGCCATCGTCCTCAGCTCTAACCCGCGCTTTGGCGTACACGTCGAGCCGGGCGACCGCCGGGTGGTCGTGCCGCCCTACCAAGACGACAGGCTGGAGGCATCGCTGCCCGAGTACGTGAGCGACAATATCTTCCGTGGCGACGAGTGGGCGAACGACCTGCGCCGCGAAATTCCCGCCTTCGCGCAGATATTGGCCGACCTGCGCATCAGCATCGGCGAGGCCAACAACGCGAACGTTGACCCAACCCACAAGAACGAACTCATTTCCCGCAGCACGTTCGGGCTTAGTGGCTTCCTCGATTCCGTCGGGCAAGGCGACTATGACATCGTGATAGAAACCGTCCTCAGCTACACCTCGCAAGACCGGTCGTCTCTCGTCCACGACCCCGCCGTAGCCCTTGCAGTACGGTACATGCTCATGGTTCCGACGAGCAGAAAACCTGTTGACGCCATCACCCGCACGCTATTAACAGGTCTCGCGCGCGCTGCCGCTCCCGACCGCGAGGCACAAGTGCGCGACCTTAACGCCATTATCCGCGCCGGGGATAAACAGTGGATTGAGCGTTCGCGGCGGCACAACCATAGCGTGCGTGTGCCGCTCGACGACACCACCAAACGCGAGCTGTACGGCATAACCGACCCCGAAACCGACCGGGTGCGAACCTTCAAACTCAACCGCCCGTGGACTTCCTATCGCGGCTGGTCTAGCTGGACACACGACCCCGAGTTCCGCGCGGCTGCCGCAGTGGTTATGGCCCCCGCCGGCAGGGTCGCGGAAATCCTACAAAAAACAGCAGCAGCAGCGGCGGACAACACATGATGCTCACCACATTTGATAGCGGGCGCATCCCTATCACAGACCTCCCCGAGCGCATCGACAAAGCCCAGCGCGCGTTACCTCTGCTATCTGACGAGGGGCTATACCCATCAGACCGCGCGGAGTTCCCCTCCACGACCGTGCGCCGTATCGCATCCGCGCTCCTGGTGCTGCGGCACTTCGTCTGGCGCGGCGAACTGACCGATAGCAACACTGTAATCAACGACGCACGCCGCGCCGCGAAACACAACGCTGAATCCTATGGCGTTATACCGACGGGGTACGATGTGTTACTCGCCGCCGCTATCGCGGGCATACCGCTACGCCCCATGTTACGCGGCGGCAAGCCCCGCACCGGGCTGCCCATCGCATTCGACAGCAGCGGGATTTTGGCGCTTGCCATGCGCCCGAGCGCGAAGTCAGGATGGCGCATACACCGGCGCGACGGCGGCGTGTTTACTCTGCTTGTACCGGCAATTTCCAACCGTCACGCTATCGCTATCGCACGGTACATCACCGGCGACGACGCACCAACCGCGTACCCGCCGGTGCTTCGCCCCCTCGGCCCCTACACGGAGTGGGTTCTATGAAACGGCGCGCTAGAGAACCACGCCGAAATGCAGACCGCACAGAATCGCTTGCACGCTGCGGAGCAGCGATTCGAGATATTACGCACGGTGTACGACGCGGCGTACAAAAGCGCCCTGCCCAGCACACGCCGCGCATTGCGTAAAGAAGCTACTTCCATATCGCCGAGACTACTACACTCACCAACGCAGACCCTTCGCTGCAATACGCGCCGAAATAGTGAGTTCCGGGGTTTACGTCAGGATAAAAAAACGGGCGACTAAACGTCGGGCTGCCGGTGGACAGATAAAATACGTCCTGCCACGGCCCATTGTCCTCGTTGGCATAGCAAGTCCCCGAACCCGGACGGGTCAACGAATAGGTACGCACAACCATAACATCGGCGGTTGCATCCAGCGTGATGGCAGCAAAAAACTGCCCGTACCCTTCGCCCCCTCGTATGCTTCCGGCATTGCGGACGACCATCGAATTAAATTCCGCGTTGCCGGCATTGTCGATTCTCCATCCACGGCTTCCGGGTATGAAATCCGTAGATTGGAGCGAACCCCCGAACACCGACAGCCCCTGCACCGTGAGCGCCCGCACCAGCAACTCGCCGTTGATGGTCACAGTGGGCCGCCCGGTATAGGGGTCAGTGCCTGCCATAAAGAGCGGTATTGCCCCCGCTGCCATACGCGAAGAATCGCTGGTTGCGTCTAGGATTGTCAATCCCCCGCCCGGAGTGGGGATGACGAACGAAAAACTGCTGGCAACAATCTCGAAGCGGGAGGCCATGCTGGGGGTTCCATTGGTGCTGCCATCGATGGCCAGCCCGAACCCCGTCACAAAGCCCCCAGAATCGAACTTCACCGAGTAAGTTCCCTGTACCCCGTCCGCCGTCGCCTTGACGTTGGCGTACTGCTGGAACCACACCTCTTGGTCACCCATGCGGGCGAACAACTGCCTCGTATCGGCGGCGGTGGCCTCCAGCGGCGTAACCCGCGTTTCTATCAGCTCTAACGCTCCCGCTTGGCCGATGACACGTCCGTCGAGGTCAGTCAGGCTGGCCTGCAACTCTGTGCGCGCGGCGGCTTCGGCCAATAAACCGGCGCGGTACTCCGTCCGCGTCTCGCTGATAACTCGTGCGGTGTCGTCTTGGAACGGCGAAAACCGCGATTCTATCGAGGCGATAAGGTGTTTGTGCAGGCGGCTATTCAGGGTGTCGTCAATCCACCAACGAAAACGCTTTTCAATCAAGTCCCACTCCGGCCCCGTTGACCCACCCCCGCCCCCGCGCCCGCCGCCATCGGTTGTGGTTGTGGTTGTGGTTGTGGTTGTGGTCGTGGCGATGCCTCCTTTTCGCCCGTCGAGCACCGCGTTAAGTTCCTTGTGCGTCACCCATCGGTCGTCCTGCACCCCGCGCGCACCTGAGCGCGAATCGAGCGTGGCCTTGACCGCATCGACAAACCGCTGCAACTCCGGGCTATCGACCCGTATACTAGGGATGTTGGGCGCGCTACGGTCGGGGACTCTATTAAGCATGTTCGAGTTCGCGGCGGTCGTTAGTCAGGGTGAGCTGCAAAATTTCCCCCGTCCACGTCGTCCCCATATCGAGGGAGACCTCGCCTTCGAGCGCCCCTTCTCCGGGCAAGCGGAACGGACGGGCGTCATTTACCGTTTTGGTGAAGGTTCGGGAGATGGTCGAGGTAAAGTTGGTATAGGTAAACGTTACCGGGTACTGGGTCGAGACCACCTGCCCAAAGGCAGGGCACGCGGCATGGTTGAAGGTAAACCGCTTGGATACCCAGCGTTTTGTGACCCCGCCCCCCGTGCCGTGTCCGTAGGCCGCGATGCCAACGCCGCCGTAGCCGAGGGCCTGTGAGCCGCCCGAACCTGGGGTGGTCGGGGGGAGCGCCGAGACCGTGAACAAGGCATTCGTCACCAAGTCGTAGGCGTAGTGCACCCCGCCTACGGTGAAGTACAACCGCCCCTTGGTGTAGCGCAGCGCCGCCGTCTGGCTAACGCTGGCGTAGAAGGCATCCTCGACAAAACGCCCCCCCGTGAGCAGCGTCCCCCCCGTGGGGGTGATGCGCACTAGCCCCTCGGGGGAGAGTGCATACAGCGCGCCGTCCACCACCATTGCCGAGGCGCTTGCCTTGGCTCCGTATTGTGTGGGGATAAGGCTCGCCCGCAGGGTAGAGGGGTGCGCCCCGTCCAGCCAGTAGGTCAGTCGGTCGCACAGGCAATACGCGCCCCCCGGCGCGAGAACCAGCCGACTAATGTTGTCGTTGACCGCGACGCGATACTCCGCTGGCCAAGCGTGCGGCAGGAATTGCGCCGAAGCGTAGATAGAGTTCCCCGCGAAGCCGATGAGATACCCGTCCGGCATGGCGACCATACCGAACAGGGGGTTAGGTGGCGGTAGCCACGTCTCTGACGGACACGGCTCGCCTAACGCCACATCGAGAACGGTGTCGGTGACTGTCGCCCCCGGCGCGTACTCCCCTACGAACAGCCACGCCCCGGCGGCAGCGCGATATAGCCGCAAGCGCGCTACGGGTGCGGCGGGCAGCGTGACAGTGACGGTTGTCGTGTCATACCTGCGTATTGCAGCGGACGGTGGCGACGGTGCGCTCTCCTCGCCCAGCGAGGTAACGTGGGTGTAGATATACGCCGTCTCCGTGTATGGGCCGAGCGTTTCGGTCTGTGTGGTCTGTAGGCCGAGGGAGTTCTGCGTCCGTTCGTCCAGCACCCCCGCGTCGTCGTATGCCGCGTGTAGGGTCACCTGACACGCATCGCGCCCGTAGGGGTCAACTGTCAGCCCAGCATATTCCTCGGCGTAGTTGGGCGCGGTCATGACGGGGACATGGGTACTCAGCAGGCTCGTGGGAATATAGCAGGTCTGTGTGTCCAGCTGACGCAACGGCGGGGTCGGCAAGGTCGCCGCGTTGCCGTAGGATGCCTCCCACCGTCCGGCGCGGGTATCATTAACCCGCACGAGAACGCTCCACCCCGCAGGGTTGGTGTCGCGCATGGTCGTAAGCGACGTGGTGAAGTCCTCCACGCTTAGCGCCCCCGCCCACGCCGACGTGCCGGCACGGCGGAAACGAAGGTAGAAATGATTAGGTACGGCGTAACCGAAACACAGGGGGTCTGGCGCGTCTGGAGCGAGGTCTGACGGATGCGGACATATCCCCGCCCAGCCGGAGACAAATCCGGCGGGCTTACGCGGCGGGCGAGTTAGAATGCCGCCCACCACCAACGGCACGCTGACCTTGAGAACATCCCCCACCTTGAACTTGACCGTCGTAATGGGCAACGAGGCCGTCTCGTATGGGCGGTACAAGGATGCCAGCAGTTGGCCGCTCGTAGTCTTCCAGCCGATAGCCCACACCGGGATAACCTGTAGCTCGATGGTCGCGTCCGAGCCGATAGCGCCGAGATTGCCCGCTACGTTTGGCGGAGTTGTGTAGTTCCCGCCCGTCTGGGCGCTCGTGGTGGTCGGCGCGGCGGTGGTGGCCACGACCGTCGGCGCGGCGGTCGGTGCGGCCACGCCGAGCGGGGCACGCGACGTGGCGCTGATAGCCCCGTGCGCGGCAGTATTGGCGTTGAGCGTGTACATAGCAACGCCTGCTGCGGTGGAGGAGTATATACGGCGGTGCGCGTCGCCCACCACGGGGGACACCGCCAGGCCCTCTTGCCATGTCCCAGAAAAAAAGCGCCCATAGGCCGTGACCCATACGGTATGCGTTTCCGGGGACGCGGGGGTGGACGCGGCGACGGAATCCCGCACCGCAACGGCGGTGGCCTTCAACCCGCGTCCGGGCAGAAGATTCAGGCAGGTTTGCGCACCGTTGGCCGCGAGGTCGCGTGGCTGGTCGGCGGGGGTCAGCCCCGCGAACTCGCGGATAACCATGACTAGGCGCTCGCGGCGGTTTGCGGTGCGGGCAGCGCCGCCACTTCGCGCACTACCACGGCGATAGCCGACATCTCCTGCGCCGTCAATGCCCGCCCTTCGGCGATGCTCAGCGCCTCCGCGAGCAGATGCTCGGTGAGCGAGGACGGCGCGACGCTCGCCGTCGAACGCACCCCCTCGTAGGCGGAGGGCAGCACCGCAAACATCACACGAATAACCTCTTCAAACGCCTTAACGTCCATGTTACTTACCCATCTTGTTTTTGATATAGGACACGGCGAACTCCAACAAGAGATTGACCAGCGACCCGCCGAGGTCGGCCAGCGAACCCCCTACCGCAGCCGCAAATGCCTTGAACTCGCGCAGCGCCTCGGCGCGTTTGCCCGCGCCGTCAAGGTCGTCTCGCGCCATCAGGCCGGTGACGATTTCAAACATTTTACCGGTGGCAAGGCTGCCCGCGAGGACGGCCATGACGCGGCGCAACGCCTCGAATGCGAGGCTACGAAAGGCATTATTCATAATACAGCTCCTAGGGACGAACAAATAAGTGCCAAATCTCAGAGGCGACAAGCCCCAAGACCACTATGGCAATTGCCTTGGATACCGAGGCCATAGCAGCTTGCCGCTCGGCGGCGCGGTCGAGAATGGCCAAGTGGCGAGCAGTATCCGCCATAGCGCGCTGTACGGCCTCGTGCGTCTCCTCGATGCGGGCGAGCCGCTCAAGGCTGGCGGCGATACTGCGGTTGCTATCGCGTATCTCCTTAATGAACCGCTCGTGGAACTCCACACGCTGCTCGATGAGCGCCACGCGGGTTTCCTGCGCACGGGCTGTCGTTGTTACGGCCACTTACAATCTATCCTCGCGCGGACGGTACTGGAGGGTGTCAAAATCAAATACATCGTCTCCACGCTCAAGCTCGGCTGGCAATGGGGGCGAGGCAACGGCAACAGAGCCGCTGTCGGCGGTGGCAGGTTGCTTGGTGGCGGCCCCCCCGGCGGCAACGGCGGGGGCAGCAGCGGGGGCAGCGACAGCGGCGGGGGCGACGGCAGCGGGTCGGGGGGCGCGTACATCGGGAAAGAACACCCCGATAGCCCCAACCAGAGCAAGAGCGACGGTAACACTCGCATTTAGCTGGTCTCCCGAGAGTGTGAGGCCGCCAAGGCCAGTGATGAAAAGGATAAGCCCGCGCCAAGTAGAAGCCTCGGCGAGGCGCGCAAGAATGTATGCTTTAATCATGTGGCCCTCCCCAGTCCGGCCAGTTCAACGGCGGCATGAAACACCGCCTCTTGGTAGGGCTGCTGCCCGTTTTCGTGCCGCGCCATGGCGCGCAACATATCCACGGCGTGCTTGCCGCGAAAGGTGAATGGCGTGTCCGGCTTAATGCCCATACCCCGCGCGACCTGCGCGGCATACGATTCAACATCGTTCTCGACCGCCGGTGCCCAGCGCGCAATCATGCTGCGCACCGTCGTGAGTTTGTGT
>CAYXAF010000032.1:0-23632 GCA_964463035.1 uncultured Flavobacterium sp. | reverse complement strand
GCAGTTTGATGAATATTTAGACGATGATAAAATAAAAAAACAACGGAATAAAATGTATCATTTATAATTATTAATTTTTATTGATGCTTGTTAGTTAATAAAGAAATGTAATAATAATCAACATAAAAACATAAAAACATTATAACTAAAAAATGACAGAAGATATAAACGACGAACACTTTTTTACATCTGCAAAAACTCCTTTAAGAGACGATGCTTTTAAACTTACAGATGATGAAAAAGTAGCCAAAATAACCGAAGATGTAAAAAATATTTTACAAACTTTGGGTATGGATTTAAACGATGATAGCTTAAAAGATACCCCGAAACGAGTAGCTAAAATGTTTGTAACAGAAATTTTTGGAGGTTTAAATCCTGCCAGAAAACCAAGCTCATCAACATTTAAAAATAATTACAAATACGGAGAGATGTTAGTAGAAAAAAACATAGTTTTATATTCTACTTGCGAACACCATTTGTTGCCTATTGTAGGCAGAGCACATGTAGCATACATTTCAAACGGAAAAGTTGTAGGACTATCAAAAATGAACCGAATTGTGGAGTATTATGCCAAAAGACCACAAGTCCAAGAACGATTAACCATGCAAATAGTGCAAGAACTTCAACAAGTTTTAGGTACCGAAGACGTAGCTTGTGTAATAGATGCCAAACATTTATGCGTAAATTCAAGAGGAATAAAAGACATAGAAAGCAGCACCGTTACAGCCGAATTTGGAGGGAAATTTAAAAACGAAAACACCCGAAAAGAATTTTTAGAATATATAAAATTAGAAACAAAATATTAAAATCGTGTAATTGTTAAATTGTGTAATCGTTGAACTGAAAAATTAGAAGTTTGGCAAAATTCATAAAAAATTAATAATTGATACATATCAAACCTGTGAATATGTCCCGACAGAAGAAAAATATGGTTTAATATCACAAATAAAAACGGAACGTAATTTCAATTTCTACTAATATAGCAGAAGAGACATCACGTGAAACTTCTAAAGATAAAATTCATTTTTTAAACATCGCTTTTTCTTCTGCAATTGAAACTCTAAATCATTTAATAATTTTGAAGCATTTGAATTATATAAACGAAGAAACATATTTAATTATTAGAGCTAAAATTGAGAAAATTTGCAATCAAATAAACAGTTTACGAAAGTATTTTCAACAAAATTTAAAATAAAGATTTTATAACTACAATTACACAATTCAACGATTACACAATTCAACGATTACACAATTCAACAATAAAAATATTATGAACTTAAAAATATATAATTCTCTTACAGGCGAAAAAGAGCTTTTTATACCCCTTCACAAAGGAAATGTTGGGATGTATGTTTGTGGCCCCACGGTTTATAGCAATGTTCATTTAGGTAACGTTCGAACTTTTATGAGTTTTGATGTAGTTTTTAGATATTTATTGCATTTAGGTTATAAAGTTCGTTACGTTCGGAATATTACCGATGTAGGACATTTAGAAAATGATGCAGAAGTAGGAGAAGATAGAATTGCAAAAAAAGCACGATTAGAACAACTCGAACCAATGGAGATTGTTCAACGATATACCGTTGATTTTCATCAAGTTTTAGAAGAGTTAAATTTTTTACCTCCAAGTATTGAGCCTACTGCAACAGGTCATATACTTGAACAGCAAGAAATTATACAAAAAATAATTAATAAAGGATTTGCTTATGTAGTAAATGAATCGGTTTATTTTGATGTAGTAAAATTTAACGAAACTAATAATTATGGCAAATTAAGTGGCAGAAATATCGAAGATATGATTGCCAATACCCGAGATTTAGACGGGCAATCAGACAAAAAAAGTCCACAAGATTTTGCACTCTGGAAAAAAGCAGAACCACAACATATTATGCGCTGGAACTCCCCTTGGGGTGTTGGTTTTCCTGGTTGGCATTTGGAGTGCACTGCTATGAGTACCAAGTATTTAGGCGAAACTTTTGATATTCATGGAGGAGGAATGGATTTAAAATTTCCACATCATGAGTGTGAAATTGCTCAAGGAGAAGCCTGTACAGGTCACAGCCCTGTTCGGTTTTGGATGCATGCAAATATGCTAATTTTAAATGGTAAAAAAATGGCAAAATCAACAGGGAATTACGTGTTGCCAAAAGAAATTTTTTCAGGCAACAATAATGTTTTAAGCAAGGCATATTCATCAAATGTTACACGTTTTTTTATGCTTCAGGCACATTATCGGAGTATTTTAGACTTTTCAGACGAGGCAATTGCAGCCAGCGAAAAAGGATTTAATAGGCTGATGGAAGCCGTTGAATTATTACCCAATTTAAAACCATCTGAAACCTCAACTTTAGATATAAAAACTTGGAAAATAAATTGTTACGATGCTTTAAATGACGATTTTAATACCCCAATATTAATATCACATTTGTTTGAAGCTGCTAAATATATCAATTTAATAAATGACGGAAAAGAAACTCTAAGTTCGGCAGATTTAACTGATTTTTCAAGCACTATACATGCCTTTTTATTTGAAGTTTTAGGTATAAAAAACACAAAAGATACCCAACAAAATACAGATAAAACCGAGGGTGTAATTGAGTTACTCATACAAATGCGAAACGAAGCACGAGCCAACAAAAATTTCGCCCTTTCAGACGAGATCAGAGATAAACTTTTGAGCATAGGTGTGCAACTAAAAGACGGAAAAGACGGAACAACCTATACTTTTATTTAATGAGGGCTTCTAAAATTAGTTTCGTAATGAAAATTTATAATTTTTAAGAAAGATTTTTATAATAAAAATGAATTTTTTGACCCCTTAAATAACTAAAAAAACTTCAACATTTCTGTTGAAGTTTTTGTGGGCGATGAGGGGTTCGAACCCCCGACCCCCTCGGTGTAAACGAGGTGCTCTGAACCAGCTGAGCTAATCGCCCTTTTTAAATTACCTACTATAAAGTGCCTTCATAATTGTGGATGCAAATATACAACTATTTTGATAATCTCCAAATAAAAATTTAATTATTTTTTAATTTTTTTGATACTTTTAAACTTAACTTTTGAACTGTAAATTACAAATTGCAAAATAACTTCTTCATTTGTAGGAATTTGACCCTCTATAATATAAAGTTTGCCATTTTCAAATGGAACATTGCTTTTTGAAAAATCTACATCACCGTGAGTTAAAATTTGTTTCAAATTGTTTTCTGTTAGGTTATTTTCTTTAAAAAACGCTTGAGTTTCGGTGGAATATTCAATAGGTTTACTACGAAGTTCTTTTAAAACTCGGCAATTAGGAAAATAACAAAATTCTACTCCTCTGTTTTCGGCTTTGGCTGTTAGAAAATAATAAACACCAATAATCCCTAAAAATAAGCCAAACATATAATAGGCTAATCTGATTTTAAATTTCATCAATCTTTTTGTTTGCAAATATCTAAAATTATTTTGAATTTTTTAGTGTCCATTATTTTTAAAAGACCTTAAGCCCCGATTACGCATTAGAGTTTTATTACAAACTAAATCTACTTCAAAATTAAGTAATTACTCCTATTTTTAAATTCAAAATACAAAACTATTGCTCATCTAAAAAAAGTCCGTGAGTTCTTAATTTTTTTGTTTTTTAGTTTTCATAACAAAATCTAATGCGGAATCTAGGTTAAAATAAATTTTTTAGAAGTCCTCCTTAAACTAATTAGTTTAATTCATTATAAAACAATACCTTTGCACAAATTTAAAAAATATAATGAATACATTCGAACAATTAGGTTTGATTGAACCTATCTTAAAAGCAATCAATGATTTAGGGTTTATAAAACCCAGCGAAGTGCAAGAAAAAACGATTCCAATTTTATTAGAAAACGAAACAGACATTGTTTCTTTAGCCCAAACAGGCACAGGAAAAACAGCCGCTTTTGGCTTTCCGCTTATTCAAAAAATTGACCCCAAAAACCGTAATACTCAAGCACTTATCCTTGCCCCAACACGTGAACTTTGCTTGCAAATTACCAACGAAATTAAACTTTATTCTAAATATATTCCTGAAATGCACACGGTTGCAATCTATGGTGGTGCCAGCATCACCGAGCAAGCAAGAGACATTAAAAGAGGTGCTCAAATTATTGTAGCAACACCTGGGCGGATGCAAGATATGATAAACCGAAACTATGTAAACATCAAAGAAATTAACTTTTGTATTTTAGACGAAGCGGATGAAATGTTAAACATGGGTTTTTATGAAGATATAACTGCTATTTTATCAGATACACCTAAAGAAAAAAACACATGGCTTTTTTCGGCAACTATGCCTGCCGAAGTTGCCCGAATTGCTCGTGATTTTATGAAAAAACCAATGGAAGTAACCGTTGGTAACCGAAATCAAGGAGCTACTACGGTTTCGCATGAATACTATTTAGTGCAAGCAAAAGATAGATATTTAGCCCTAAAACGTTTAGCCGATGCAAATCCAGATATATTTTCGGTAATTTTTTGCAGAACCAAGCGGGACACTCAGCAAGTAGCCGAAAAACTAATCGAAGATGGTTATAATGCAGCTGCACTACACGGAGATTTATCTCAAGCACAGCGAGATTCAGTTATGAAAGCCTTTAGAGGACGACAAGTGCAAATGCTTGTGGCTACTGATGTGGCAGCACGTGGGATAGATGTAGATGATATTACACACGTAATCAATTATCAACTACCCGACGAAATAGAAACCTACACCCACCGAAGCGGACGAACAGGAAGAGCTGGAAAATCTGGAACTTCGATGATTATCATTTCTAAAAGTGAAATTAGAAAAATACACGCTATTGAACGGATCATTAAACAAAAATTTGAAGAAAAAACCATCCCTTCAGGTATGGAAATTTGTGAAGTGCAATTGTTTCATTTAGCTACAAAAATAAAAGACGTAGAAACGGACCATGCCATCGATAATTATTTGCCATCTATTTTTGAACTTTTTAGTGATATTCCGAAAGAAGATTTGATTAAAAAAGTAGTTTCGGTAGAATTTAATCGGTTTTTAGCCTATTATAAAAATGCTAAAGATTTAAAATCGGATAACAAGGGCACCTCTCGAAACAGTAGTCAAGACAGAGATAGTTTTAGTGAAAATGAAAGCGGTTCGATTCGATATTTTATTAACATTGGCTCTAAAGACGATTTTGATTGGATGCGTTTAAAAGATTTCTTACGAGACACTCTCGAATTAGGTAGGGATGATGTATTTAAAGTAGATGTAAAAGATAGTTTTTCATTTTTTAATACCAATGCTGAATTTTCAGACAAAGTAATAGAAACATTTAATAGCTTTGAATATGGAGGCAGGCGTGTAAGCGTTGAAATTTCTAAAACCGATGGTGGCAGTAGCCGAAACAGCAACCGTAGAGACCATAACGGGCGAAGTGGAGGAGGAAGCTTTGAACGAAGGAACAGTGGAGGAGGATTTGCTGACAAAAAGAATTTTTCAAACAACCGAAGTAATGGAGGCAGAAGCGAAGGTAGATTATCTCGGTCATCATCCATAGGTCGTTCAGAATTTAAAAAGAAAAGCGAAAGTTCTTTTGGTGGTAGAAGCCGAAGAAAATAAATTAAGGGACTTTTTAAAGTTGATTTTGTATAAAAATTAATTTTTTAGAGCCCCCTTAAAAAAATAATTTTCTAAAACCTCAATTGATTCAAATCTTTTGAGGTTTTTTATTAAAAATTGTTAAAATAATAATAATAAGTAATTGTGTTTCCTCAAAAATATTTACTTTTATTCAATATTAGTATTTTTGAAAAAATTATATCCAATATGAAAAAATTTCTATTGCTTTTTGTAATACTCTTTTCCGCTCAATTAATAGCCCAAAACGATACCCTAACGGTTAGAATAAAAGGAACAATTATAAACAATTCTACACGAATGCCAATAGCTAATGTGCACATTATCAATGTTTCAAGAGCGGTTGGCACACTCACAAATGGGTCAGGTCAGTTTGAAGTTCCTGCACAAGTAAATGATAGTATTTTAGTTTCGTATTTAGGTTTTCAGACCATAAAAGTGCGGGTTACGAATGATTGGGTAAAAAATAAAACAAACAAAATTGTTTTAACCGAAAAAGCCTTTGCTTTAGACGAAGTAATTATCAATCGGTATAATTTAACAGGCTATTTGGAGGTTGATACCAAGCTAATTCCCATTCGTGAGAATTATAAATACAGTATTTCAGGTTTATCAACCAGTTATGAAGTAGGGGAAAACGCCCCCGGAGCCGTTTCAAAAGTTTTAAATTCAATTTTTAATCCAGCTGATATGCTTTATAATTTCTTTGGAAAAAAACCGGTCGAAATGCGTAAACTTCGCCAACTTAAAAAAGAAGATTCCGTGAGGCTACTTTTAGAAACCAAATATGACCGAGAAACCTTAGCCTCTTTATTAGGCATTGATAAAAAAGAAATCCCTGAAATTTTAGCTCGTTGTAATTATTCAGAATCGTTTATAAAAACAGCCAACGACCTTCAAATTATGGATGCTATCAGTGCTTGTTATGAAGAATATAAAGTGCTTAAAAAGAAATAATTTAAGTTTTAAAAAAGAAATATGTTAAAATTTTTGTTTGAAATTGTGGGTTTAAGTGCTGCATCTGGTTTAGTTTTGATTACTAATAAACTATATTTAATTGCCGATAACAGCACCTATCTTTATCAGTATAACATTGATACTAAAAAGATTATAAAACACCCTTTAAAAAAAGATGCGGAGGATAATATTCCTAAAAAAAAGAAAAAAGATTTTGAAACCATTTATTTAAAAGATAATAAACTCTATATTTTAGGTTCAGGCTCTAAAGAAGAGCGGGAAAAACTTAAAATTTTTGATTTGTCAACCCAAAATGTTAAAACAAACGATTTAACGGATTTATATACTCAATTTAAAAAAACTGAAAATTTAACCAGTGATGAATTGAATATTGAAGGTTGTGTTTATTATCAAAAAAAATATTATTATTTTCAACGAGGGAATGCAGGACAAAACAAGAACGGAATTTTTATAGTTGATAACAATGCAAAAATTAGCTACAAAGCTATACAACTTCCTAAAATTAAAGATGTTGAACTAACATTTACAGATGCTACTGTTGTGGATGATTCTATCTATTTTTTGGCTGCTGCCGAAGGTTCAGATTCTACCTATAGCGATGGAGAAATTTTTGGAACATGGTTAGGTAAACTTAATTTTGAAACATTTGAGCTGAAAATGATTCAAGAAATTTCTAAAACACAAAAATTTGAAGGCATCACACTTTATAAAAATTATAAAAGTACAATACAATTTTTACTTTGTGAAGATGCTGATAGACAAACACATGAAACAAGTATTTATAAATTATCGATTGCTAAAAAATAAACGCATGGTATATTAAAGTCATAAATATATTTCTGGGTTGCTTTTTTTGAGTTTTTAACGAACTGATTTTTAAAAAGAATTTTTTGTAATAAAAATGAATTTTTAGAAGTCCCTTAAATGAATTGAGTTCTTATTCTTTTACTAATAAAGATTTTAGTAGAGCGATTTGTTCATCTTTGGCTGTAATTAGTTTTTCATATACTTCTTTATTGTCTTGAATTAAAGTTTTTACTATATATCCAACTCCTACAGTGTTGTTTGTTTGATTGTATCTCTTTTTCCCAATATCTAAAAAAAATCATTTGGAGTTGTTTTCATAACAAAATCTAATGCGTAATCTGGGTTAAATTAAACATTTGCAATATCAAGAAATTTCCGTAATTTATTCTTGTATAAAGTTTATATTTTTTGTTTTTTTGCAATTACAAAACTACAGTTTTTAAAACTTTACACTCTTTTTTAGCACAGTATCAAACAGATACAGAAACATATGTGGTTGAATATAAAAAACTGCCCAAAAAAGTTGGATTTTTTTTAGACAGTTTTTTATAAATCTTAAATTATTTTAGTTAAAACTTCTGGGACCCATAAAATTAGTTTGCGTAGTTTCTATTTTTTTATTACCACTATATACCTCAATAATTATTTTTGTTTTATCACCTGTTAAAAATGCTGGATGTATTTCTACAAAAAATGTTCCTTCGGACAATCCTTCTTTTTTAACATCAAATTTAGATAATCCTACCATTTTTAATTCTCCTTTTGGTTCAACTAATTTAAAAGTAATATCTTTTAAATCATTGGGTTGTTTGTTTACCATTTTATAGGTATAAACATTGCTGATTAGTTCACCTTTGTGCTCAAATAATTGTCCTGGTAATCGCAAAATAATTGTTTCTACTTCAGTTCGTAAAAAAAGCAATCCTATTAAAATACCAAACAAAACAAATAAAACAGAAGCATAACCTTTCATTCGGGTTGTAAACTTAAACTTTTCTTTCTTCTCAATTTCATCTTCACTTGCATATCTAATTAATCCTTTTGGCAACCCAACTTTTTCCATAATTGCATCACACTCATCAATACAAGCTGTGCAGTTTACACATTCTAATTGAGTTCCGTTCCGTATGTCAATACCTGTTGGGCACACATGAACGCATTGTTTGCAATCAATACAATCTCCTTTGCCCGAGGCTTCTCTATCTTCGTTTTTTAATAATTTTCCTCGTCCTGCTTTACCCTCTCCTCTCACAAAATCATAAGCAACATTGATAGATTTGTTATCAAGCAAAACACCTTGCAAACGCCCATAAGGGCAAGCAATAATGCAGACTTGCTCTCTAAACCATGCAAAAACAAAATAAAAAACTCCTGTAAAAATTAGTAATGCAATAAAGTTATTTAACTGATTTAAAGGACCTTCGGTTATCATTTGAATAAGCCTATCACTACCAACTAAATAGGCTAAAAACACATTAGAAATTAGAAAAGAAATAACAAAGAATATAAACCATTTTAGCAAACGTTTTCTTACTTTTTCTGCATTCCATTCTTGTTTTGCTAAACGCATTTGAGCACCTCTATCACCATCTATTGCAAACTCTATTCGTCTGAAAACCATTTCTAAAAAAATAGTTTGTGGACATAGCCAGCCACAAAAAATACGACCAAAAGCAACCGTAAACAATGCTAATCCAACAACTCCTATGATCATTGATAATACAAACAAGTGAAAATCTTGGGGCCAAAAAGGTAGCCCAAAAATATTAAATCTACGTTCTAAAACATTGAACATTAAAAATTGATTTCCATTTATTTTTACAAATGGTGCCACAATTAAAAAAACTAATAAAAAATAACTTAATAGTTTTCGCTTTTCATAAAAATGCCCTGATGGTTTTTTGGGGTAAATAAAGTTTCGTTTTCCTTCTTGATTTATAGTTGATATGCTATCTCTAAAAGTTTCGTCTTTTTCGTATTCGAATTCGTAAATTTCGTTTGACATGGTATAGTTATTTTTTTTGAAATTTATTGTAAAATTAAAATGGTTTTGAAATTTTTCAAAACCATTTTAATAATCTTATTTTTGTGCTACTACTTTTGTATCTTTTATTACATTTGTTGTGTCTTGCACTGCTGGTGCGTTTCCTTCAACTTTAACACCGTTTTTCCAAAAATCTCCTTCGGGAGCTTTGGGGTTGGGTGGGTTTGTTCCTTGAAGCGACAATACATAACTTGCAACTTTTTGAATATCAGATGGTTTAATAGTTGCTTTCCAGGAAACCATTCCTTTGCCTTCTCTACCACCTTCCATAATAATATTGAACACGCTTTTAATATCTCCACCAAATATCCATTGTTCATCAGTAAGGTTAGGGCCTATTTGTCCACCTCCATCGGCTCTGTGGCAAGCTACACAATTAGCAGTAAATATTTCTTTTCCTTTTGCTATTTCTGCAGCATCTGTTAATAAAGTTACTTTTTCTTTATCCATTACATCTGGAGCAGTTTTTAAATACTCGTCAATTTCTATTTTAGCAGCTGCAATTTCGTTGTCATATTCTTTAGCTTGGTCGTATTCTCTAATTACCTCAAAACGAACTAAGTAAATAATTGCAAAAACAATAGAAGCATAAAACAAACCAACCCACCAAGGTGGTAATACATTGTCTAACTCTTTGATACCATCATAATCATGGTCAAGCATCACGTCTTCTTCGTGATCAATATCTTTAGATTTGGTTAAAGCAGCTAAAAATTTATTTTCTTTAGCCTCATAAGCTGCTTTCTGCTCATCAGTCATTAAATGATAGGTAACCTTTTCTACTGCATCTACTACTACTTCAATAGCTATTAATAAGAATAAAAAGACAATTAAAAATAGTGCAAGCATTGGAAATTTAGCAAAAGCCCATTCGCCTTCACCTGGGTTTAAAAAGTATTCCGCTGCTGCAAACACAGTTAAAAATACAAGCGGTACTCTTATATACGATGGAATTAATTTTTTCATATTTATTTTTTGTTTTATAAGCCTTCCTTTGGTTAAAAAGGAAGGCATTAATTATTTAATCATTAAAAGGTAGCTGGCTAAGTTCACTAATTTTATCTTTTTTATAAGTCATAGCATAAATAAAAAAACTTATAAATACTACGAAGAAAATTGATAAAGAAATTATTGGATAAATTGCTACTCCGTCTATCGTTTCGAGATTATGTTTTACAAATTTTAGCATTATTCCCTAATTTTAAAATTATTTTTTAGCTTTTAAATCTGCTCCTAATCGTTGTAAATACCCAATTAAAGCCGTAATTTCCCTGTCTTTCATAGGCACAAATTGCTCTCCTCTTGCTGCTGCATTTTTCTTGCTTTTTTCATACGATTTTACAAAGTCTGGATCGTTATGAAGATTAGCTTCAATTTTTGCAGATTGCTCTTCGATACTTGCTTTTGCATTTTTAATTTCTTCATCAGTATAAGGAACACCAAGTGTTACCATCACTTGCATTTTTTTCTCAATTAACGAATGATCCATTGCTTTGTTATCAAACAACCATTTATAACTAGGCATAATAGAATTTGGAGATGTGCTTTGTGGATCCCACATATGGTTAAAATGCCAATTATCATTATATTTTCCTCCTAATCGTTTCAAATCTGGTCCTGTTCTTTTTGAACCCCATAAGAATGGATGATCATAAACATATTCACCCGATTTTGAGTATTCTCCATAACGTTCAACTTCTGAACGGAACGGGCGTATCATTTGTGAGTGACAGTTATTACATCCTTCTCTAATATATATGTCTCTACCTTGTAATTCTAATGGAGTGTAAGGTTTTACAGCTGCAATCGTTTGAACATTTGATTTAACTACAATCATTGGAACAATTTGAACGATACCACCCACAGCAACTGCTAAAGTTGTTAAAAGTGTAAATTGAACGGGTTTTCTTTCTAACCAAGAGTGCCATTTTTCACCTTTCATTTGACCAGAAGAAACTACTGATAATGCAGGAGCTTCGGCTAATTCGTTTTCAACTGCTTCTCCTTGTTTCACTGTTTTTACAATATTATATACCAAAACTAATACTCCTGTAAAATATAATAATCCACCTATTAGACGCAATCCATGCATAGGTATAATTTGTGTAACGGTTTCTAAGAAGTTACCATATACTAATGTTCCATCAGGGTTAAATTGTTTCCACATAGATGCTTGCACGAAACCTGCAACATACATAGGTAATACATAGAAAATAATACCTAACGTGCCTATCCAAAAGTGGAAATTAGCTAATTTTTCTGAATATAATTTGGTTTTCATCATTCGTGGTATTAACCAATAGATAATACCGAACGACATAAAACCATTCCAAGCTAATGCTCCAACGTGTACGTGTGCAACAATCCAGTCGGTAAAGTGAGCAATAGCATTTACGTTTTTAAGTGAGAGCATTGGTCCTTCAAAAGTAGACATACCATAACCTGTAATTGCCACTACGAAGAATTTTAAAACTGCGTCTTCTCTTACTTTGTCCCAAACACCTCTAAGGGTTAAAAGACCATTAATCATACCTCCCCAAGATGGTGCAATAAGCATAACTGAGAAAACAACTCCTAAATTTTGTGCCCAATCTGGTAATGTTGAGTATAATAAATGGTGAGGACCAGCCCAAATATAAATAAATATTAAAGACCAGAAGTGAATAATTGAAAGTCTGTATGAATACACCGGTCGGTTAGCTACTTTAGGGACATAATAATACATCAATCCTAAAAATGGAGTAGTAAGGAAGAATGCCACCGCATTGTGCCCATACCACCATTGTACTAATGCATCTTGAACGCCTGCATATACAGAATATGATTTGAATGCAGAAACAGGAATTTCTAAACTATTAAAAATGTGAAGCAATGCAACTGCTATAAAAGTTGCTAAATAAAACCAAATAGCTACATAAATGTGTCGTTCTCTTCGTTTAATAATTGTTCCAATCATGTTTACTCCAAAAGCAACCCATACTAAAGCAATAGCAATATCAAATGGCCATTCTAACTCAGCATATTCTTTTGATGTTGTATACCCTAAGGGTAAAGTAATGGCAGCACCTAAGATGATTAATTGCCATCCCCAAAAGTTAAATTTACTTAAAAAGTCAGAATACATTCTAGCTTTTAACAATCGTTGCAAAGAATAATATATTCCTGCAAAAATCGCATTACCTACGAACGCAAAAATTACAGCGTTGGTATGTAAAGGTCGTAAGCGTCCGTAACTTAACCATGGAATTCCTTCGGTTAAATTCGGAAACAAGTAAAAAGAGGCTACAGCTAGCCCTACTAACATTCCAATTACTCCAAACAAGATGGTAGCATAGAGGAAGTTTCTTACAATTTTGTTGTCATAATAAAATTGTTGCATTTCCATAATTAAATCGGTTTTTGTTTATCTGTTTTTGTTTGTACTAATTTATTTTTGTTTGTATTATTCTTTTTTACTAATTCGTCATCAAATAACATTCTTACAGATGGGGTGTAATCATCGTCATATTGCCCACTTTTAACAGCTTTTATAAAAGCTATCAAGAAGAAAACAGCAACGGTTATACTTACACTTATTAATATATATATTACACTCATTTTACTAATAATGGACAAATATATAGGTTGATACCTTTATATATTATGATTTTTATCATACAAAATTAAGAACTTTTTAACAATTATCAAATTCTTTTTTTAGAAAAGAATAATTCTAAATAAAAAGTATTGATTTACAATGAACTAATTATTGATTGTTTTATTACAAATGATTATTACAAAATAAATTTTTAGAAGTTATCTATAAAAAATACCCAATAAAAACAACATAGAGCCATATAATTCAATAGCACCTCAAAGAAAGAATTAACCAAAGTTAAAAGATTTTGGATTATTGACAGTTTAAATTATATTTGCATAACCGAAAAAATCAAAAATAAAACACAATATATAGGATACTTCTAAAAGTTCATTTTTATTTCAAAAAGTTCCTTTTAGAAGTATCCAAAATAATTACGACTATGTTATAGCTGTATAAAAATCAAAATTTTAGCCAATATATAGGCAATACACTCGAATTTTTTCAAAAATATTTTAAAAATTTATTTAGAGGATATTTTGTAATCAATGGTAGTTTATTACTTCTTATACCCAACTAATAAACGCAATTTTTTGTGAATTTTGAGGAGCATAAATAGGTTTATTACTTTTTTAGAAAAGGAAAGAGAAAAAATATCCTTCCTCTTGCTAAAACGCTCAATTATTTCAGAATTAAAAAGATACAGAATACAATCGGTTATTACTAAACCCTAAAATTTAACCCTAAATACCATCAATAAATACCTTGAAATTAAAGCCAGAGGGATGATTTAAACAAATCTTAACCAACCCAGAAGGTTTCAAAAACCTTCGAAAATATCTAAAATGAACATAAAACTAACTGCTTCTAAGAAAATATTATCTAAAATCCTTACTATTTCAGGTAGTAAATCGGAAAGTAATCGGTTGTTAGTTTTACAAAAATTTTATCCAAATCTTATTCTCAAAAACCTTTCCAATGCAGAGGATACACAGCTTTTACAAGCGGCTTTAGCCTCTGATAATTCAACGATTGATGTGCACCATGCAGGAACGGCTATGCGTTTTTTAGCAGCCTATTTTGCTATGCAAGAGGGTAGAGAAGTAATACTTACAGGTTCGGAACGGATGCAGCAACGACCTATAAAAATTTTGGTTGATGCTTTGCAAAGTTTAGGAGCTGATATACAATATCTTACAAACGAAGGCTTTCCACCTTTAAAAATACAAGGAAAAAAAATAACTAAAAATATTGTGGAACTTTCGGCAACAGTTAGCAGTCAATACATCTCCGCTTTGATACTCATAGCTCCACAACTTGAAAACGGTTTAACCATTGATTTAAAAGGCAAAATAACCTCGTTACCCTACCTGAAAATGACCCTTCAACTCCTTGAAAACATCGGAATTACAACAACCTTTAACGATACAAGGATACAAATTCAACCTTTAGAAAGTATAAAAAATAATCAAACGATAGCTGTGGAAAGTGATTGGAGTTCGGCTTCGTATTTTTATAGCTTAGTGGCAATTTCAGAAATTGGAACAAAAATTTCGTTAAAAACGTATAAAGAAAATAGTTTACAAGGCGATAAAATTTTGATTGAAATTTATAAAAATTTTGGGGTAGAAACACATTTTACAGACGAAATAATTTGCTTAAAAAAAATAAATAAACCAACCCTGCAAACCTTTGAAAAAAATTTAATGGAATGCCCAGATATTGCTCAAACTCTTGTAGTTACGTGTTTTGGCTTAGGCATCAACTGTAATTTTACAGGACTGCATACCCTAAAAATAAAAGAAACCGACCGACTGCAAGCACTTAAAACCGAATTAGAAAAAGTAGGGGCATCAGTTTCTATAACCGAAAATTCTATACAAATACAAACAACTATAAAAAACATTATTGAGAATTCAGAAATAGAAATTTCTACCTACAACGATCATCGAATGGCAATGGCTTTTGCTCCGTTAGCTCTTAAATTCCCTATAAAAATAAACAATGCGGAAGTAGTAAATAAATCATATCCTAACTTTTGGAACGATTTAAAAACGGTTGGATTTATGATTGAAAAATCACATTAAAAACATAAATTTGTAGAAAAATAAAGCAATTTTGAAAATCAATCCAAAGATACCTCCAATAAAACCGCAAAATATAACGGTCGAAAGCCTCACTAATCTAATTATCAAAGGCAATAAAGTTGCTTTGGCTCAAGGAATTACCCGTATCGAAAGTACGATTCCTCATCATATTCAGTTTGCTAATGATTTAATTACTAAAATATTACCCTATGCTGGTAAAGCTATTCGCATCGGGATTACAGGCGCTCCAGGTGTGGGTAAAAGCACGTTTATCGAAAGTTTTGGCACCTATTGTACCGATGTTTTGCAAAAAAAAGTTGCCGTTTTAGCCATCGACCCCAGTAGTTCAGTGTCTAAAGGGAGTATTTTGGGAGATAAAACTCGGATGGAAACATTGGTTAAAAATGATTTGGCTTTTGTGCGACCTTCCCCTTCGGGAACTACCTTGGGTGGGGTGGCAAAAAACACACGTGAAGCTATTTTGCTTTGCGAAGCGGCTGGTTTTGAAGTTATTATCATCGAAACCGTAGGGGTAGGGCAGAGTGAAACCTTGGTAAAAAGAATGGTTGATTTCTTTTTATTACTCAACATTACAGGTGCTGGAGACGAACTACAAGGCATTAAAAGGGGGATCATGGAAATGGCAGACGGAATAATTATCAACAAAGCTGATGGAGACAATACTAAAAAAGCAATTTTTGCCCAAAATGAATTGGAACGTGCCTTGCATTATTTTCCTGTAAATTCTTCGGGTTGGATACCTAAGGTGCTTACATACAGCTCATTAAACAACGAAAAAGCTAACGATGTTTGGCAAATGATTACCGAATTTGTAGAAACCACACAGGCAAACCAATATTTTTTAAAAAACAGAAACCAGCAAAACCAAGTTTGGTTTACCGAAACCCTAAAAGAAGGTGTTTTACAACGTTTTTATGCAGATGAAACCACTCAAAAAGCTATTGAAATAGAATTAAAACGGATAAAAAACAATCAAATTTCGCCTTTTACAGCTGCCAAAAATATTTTAGACGATTGGTTAAAGCCTAATTAACCATATAAAATTTGTTGCCCAATCGAGCAATTTAAACATTTTTGAGCTTCACAATAAGTTCGTTTGAGTTGGAGCAATGCTTGGGTTTGAAAGGCATTGGTTGTTTCAATTCCACAAGTGGCAAAGCGATCTATTACTACATTTTTTTCGGGAGGAAGTTCGGTTAATAGAACAATAATTTTTTCTATATCTAAGTTTTTTTGACTGCTATGGTAATAAAAAAGCATCGGAATTAAAGCATTTATCATCAACAAATTGATAAACGATTGACTTATTTTTTTACTTTTAGGTTCGTGCTCATGGTCAAAAGTGTAATGCGTTTGCCAATATTCCGAAGGTTGAATATTTTTAAATAAATCAAAAATTGCCCAAGTATTTTCGGCTAAAATTAGTTTAAAAAACAACTGATCATACATGTGTAAAAGCTTTGCTAATTGTGCCAATCGAATGGTTGGAAAATTATCGGGGCGGAGTTTAAAAAGCTGAGGTTTTTCGAGGTTTTGGATGTTAATTTTATATTTATAACGTAGATATTCCCAGCGTTTTTGCAGGTTTTTATAATATACATCTTCTTTGGTTTCGGATAATAAACCAGCCGCTCCCAGTAATAAAGCTTCTAAATTTTCGAGATAAAAACGTTCTTTCTGTATCACCAAAAAAGGGATTTGCAAAGCAGTTTTTAGAAAATATTCTCCGTTAATATTCAGCCCGAATGTTTTGGCAAGTACACAAAAAAGTGTTGCTTCCCAGTTGTGTTGTGTTTGGTTAAAAATTTGATCAATTACAACAGATTTTTCTTCTAAACGCTCAATGTATAAACGCTCTAACCAGTTTTCTACGATAAACGAATCGATATTCTTAAGGTCGCTTTCACAATTGATCCATTTAGGGGTATTCAAAAGTTTAGAATACTTTTGTTGGATGGTTTTAGAAACAATATTTTTAAGTTCTAATGTTTCAATAGATTGATTATCAGAATTATAAACATCTGTATCGTGCTCCCAAACTACATGTAGAATTACCGAATTATATGCCTTGTCTGTTTCGTGCTTATGCACATACCAATCAGACGATTTTAGATGAATTTCGATGTTTCCAGCCCATTTTTGACCATCAATCAGTAGTTGAGCATTAAAAAAATCGGGACCGGCTTGCTCTAAATATTGCCCCGTTTTAACAATGCTAATTTCTTTGCCTTGAACAGAGAATAATTGTATGCCTTCAAATTTTTTATATTTCCAAATATAATGTAAAAAGTCTTCCTTCATCGGTATTCAATCTTAAAAATATTAGCAATCTATAAAAAAATAAATTACTTTTGCATTCTAAAATAAATTATCAAAATAAAAAACAAACATAATGAATATTACTTTAGAAAAAAAGGAAAATTTAGAAGCAGTTATTTCTATTCAAATTGTTGAAAATGACTATGCTGAAAATGTTGAAAAAACACTAACAGCTTATAAAAAAACAGCCAATATACCTGGGTTTAGAAAAGGAATGGTGCCTATAGGGATGATTAAAAAACAATACGGAACAGCGGTAAAACTAGACGAAATTGACAAACTTTTACAAAAATCATTAAACAATTATTTAACCACCGAAAAATTAGATATTTTAGGACAACCCCTGCCTGTTTTAGCCGATGATTTTTCTTGGGATGCTCCCGAATTCAAATTTGATTTTGAAATAGCTTTTACACCTGAATTTATAACCATATTAGATACTCAAAAAAAAGTAACCAAATATGCTATTGTGGCTGATGATGATGCTATGAATCATCAAGTGGCACATATCCAAAAAAAACACGGAAAATTAGTTCCTAAAGAAACCGTTGAAACCGAAGACGACCAAGTAAGCGGAACTTTTACCAATACTGAAAAAGGAATTAATAAGACCAAAGTATTTACAATCAACGAGTTAAAAAATACAGATGCTAAAAAAGCCTTTATTGCTAAAAAGACAGGTGATGTGGTAAGCATTGCAACCAAAGGGTTGTTTGATGACGATCATCAATTGATGGACTTTTTAGATATAAAACATGAAGATATACACGGATTAGATGTAACAGTTACTTTTGAAATAAAATCAATTTCATCGGTTGAAAATGCAGAACTTAGCCAAGAACTTTTTGATAAACTATTTGGAAAAGACGTAGTAACATCTGAAGAAGAATTGAAAGATAGACTAAAAGTTCAATTAGAAAAGCAGTATGAAGTTCAAGCCAATCAAATGTTTATAAACGATATGAATAAATATTTGATAGACAATGCAAATTTTGAGTTACCAGCACCGTTCTTGAAAAAATGGTTACAAACAGCAGGCGAAACAACCTTAACACCCGAACAAGCCGAAGAAGAATATAAACGTTCCGAACGTGCGTTAAAATTCCAGTTAATTGAAACTAATATCTTTAAAACCAACGATTTAAAAATTACTTTTGAAGATATAAAAGCTGAAACCAACAAATCTATTCGAGTTCAAATGGCACAATTTGGGATGCACAACCCTTCAGACGAAGAAGTAGAAGGAATTGTAGCTCGGGTTTTAACCAATCAAGAGGAAGTAAAACGAATATCAGACCAAGTAATGGCTGATAAATTGCTAAATATTTACCTCGAAAAAGGAAATTTTAACGAAAAAACAATCACTTATCCAGAATTTATTAAAATTTCGTACGGAGAGTAATAAATCTTAGAAAGTAAAATTTAAAATTATTTTAAAAATATTAAATTTTTCGAAGCCCCCTTAAACTTTAAATCATCAACTAATTACTATTTATGCAAAACGAATTTAAAAAATATGCTATTAAACATCACGGAGTTAATAGTATGTATTACGATAAAATTGTAAAAAATATGACGCCTTACATTATGGAAGAACGTCAGTTAAATGTTTCGCAATTAGACGTTTTTTCTCGGTTAATGATGGATAGAATTATCTTTCTCGGCACTGGGATAGACGACCAGATTGCGAATATTGTGCAAGCACAATTGCTTTTTTTAGAAAGCACTGATGCGGCAAAAGATATTCAAATTTATATCAATTCACCAGGAGGTAGTGTGTATGCCGGTTTAGGAATCTATGATACGATGCAGTTTATAAAACCCGATGTAGCCACTATTTGCACTGGAATTGCTGCTTCTATGGGAGCAGTTTTGTTGTGCGCAGGTGCTACAGGTAAGCGTTCGGCTTTACCCCATTCTCGAGTGATGATTCATCAGCCAAGTGGTGGTTATCAAGGTGTTACAACCGATATGGAAATTAATTTAAAAGAAATTTTAAAACTAAAAAACGAATTATATCATATTATATCCAACCATTCTGGGCAATCCTTTGACCGGGTTTACAAAGACAGTGAACGCGATTATTGGATGATAGCAGCCGAAGCCAAAGAATACGGAATGATAGACGAAATTTTAGTAAGAAAATAAATATTCAGTTGCTTGTTGGTAGTTGATAGCATTTTAAACATTATAACATTGCAATTTACAAGATAATTTATACAACATACATTGTAACAATAGAAAAAATGTCCAAAGAAAAAGTTATATGTTCGTTTTGCGGACGAAAAAAAGTAGAAACCAATTTACTCATTTCGGGTTTAGATGCTCATATTTGCGATGCTTGTGTGGAGCAAGCCCATATAATTATTAAAGAAGAATTAGAAGGAGTAGCGCCTATAAATAAAAAATTAGCCAAAGATTATACATTTGAATTAAAAAAACCAAGCGAAATTAAAGCTTTTTTAGATGATTATGTAATCGGGCAATTTCAAACTAAAAAAGTTTTGTCGGTTGCGGTTTATAATCATTACAAAAGATTGAACCAAAAACCTACCGAAAATGATATAGAAATTGAAAAAAGTAATATCATAATGGTGGGGCAAACAGGAACAGGTAAAACATTGATTGTTAAAACAATAGCTCGATTGTTAAACGTCCCTTTTGCTATTGTAGATGCTACTATTTTAACCGAATCGGGCTATGTGGGTGAAGATGTAGAAAGTATTTTGTCTAGATTGCTCCAAGCAGCCGATTTTGATGTGGCAAAAGCCGAAAAAGGGATTGTTTTTATTGATGAAATTGATAAAATTGCTCGAAAATCAGACAATCCATCCATTACCCGAGATGTTTCGGGCGAAGGCGTGCAACAAGGTTTATTAAAATTGTTAGAAGGTTCGGTGGTTAATGTACCTCCTCAAGGAGGCAGAAAACACCCAGACCAGCAATATATTCAAGTAAATACGCAAAATATTTTGTTTATTGCAGGAGGCGCTTTTGACGGAATTGAAAAAGTAATTTCTCGAAGGTTGAATAGGCAAGCCGTTGGTTTTAAATCATCTTTAGCAAAAGCATCACATGATGAGGCAAATTTATTACAATATATAATCCCAAAAGATTTAAAAGATTTTGGCTTAATCCCCGAAATTATTGGACGTTTACCACTTTTAACTTATATGAATCCGTTGGATGCTGCTACCTTGCGAAACATTTTGACAGAACCTAAAAACGCCTTAATCAAGCAATATAAAAAATTATTTAACATAGACGGGATTGAACTTGAATTTACAGAAGATGCCTTGCAAACCATTGTGAACAAAGCCGTAGAATACAAATTAGGAGCTCGTGGACTACGAAGTTTATGCGAAGCTATCTTAATGGATGCCATGTTTGAACTTCCAGATTCTGAAACAAAAGCACTAACTATTGATAGTCAGTATGTTGAACATGCTTTGTCTAAAGATTTGTTGCAAAAATTAAGTTTAGCTTCGTAGTATTTTAAAAGGAACTTCTAAAAACTCATTTTTAGAGTCCCTTAATGATAAAATAAAAAAAAACAGCCTAAATAATAGGTTGGCTTTTTGCTTTCTAATTCTTCAACTGCTCAATAATTTCAGGAATTTTTTTGATATTTGCCAATTGTTTTAGCTTTTCACGCGATTCTTCGATAGGTGTTCCAAAATACGTTTTACTACCTTCGATAGATTTAGTAATACCTGTTTGCCCCATGACCACTGCTTTTGCACCAATAGTAATGCCACTGGTGGTGCCTACTTGCCCCCAAAGAGTAACTTCGTCTTCAATAATTACACAACCTGCAATGCCCGTTTGAGCCGCTATTAAACATTTTTTACCAATCATCGTATCGTGCCCAATATGCACTTGATTGTCTATTTTTGTACCTGCTCCAATGGTTGTATCACCTGTAACACCTTTGTCTATGGTGCATAAAGCCCCAATATCAACATTGTTTTCAACGACTACTCGTCCACACGAAAGCAATTTATCAAAACCTTCGGGCCGTTTTTTATAGTAAAAAGCATCGGCACCTAAAACAGACCCCGAATGTATCGTAACATTATCTCCGATAATGGCATGGTCATAAATCGAAACATTGGAATGAATTAGGCAATTTTCACCTATACTAACATTATTTCCTATAAAAACATTGGGCTGTATAATCGTGTTTTTACCAATTTTTACCGTTGTTGCAATGGAAGTATTTGCCGAAACAAACGGAGAAAAATGTTTGCTTAATTTATTAAAATCTGAAAAAGGATCGGTCGAGAGCAACAAGGCTTTACCCTCGGGGCATTCTACTTCTTTGTTGATAAGCACAATGGTAGCAGCACTTTGCAAGGCTTTGTCGTAATACTTTGGATGATCCACAAATACAATATCTCCAGGCTCCACTACATGTATTTCGTTCATGCCAAGCACAGGAAAATCATCAGAACCAATATATTTTACATCTAAAATAGTAGCAATTTCTTTTAAAGTATATATTTTTGAAAATTTCATAAGTATTTTATTTAAAAAGTTTACAAAGTAACTAAAAAAAGTGTTGATATTTTGTTTTTTGAATGTATTTTTGCTTAAAAATATAAAGGGGACTTCTAAAAATTTATTTTTATTGCAAAAAATCTTTTTAAAAAATAGTGCGTTAAATTAAAATTTAAAAATCATGATCATCGTAACTACGACTATGCCTGCCGTTTTTTTTAAATTTCGCCTTCTACTTCTTAAAAATAACTAATTTTCATTACAAAACCAATTTTTAGAAGTCCCCTACTAAAAATATTTAATGAATTTATCACAAAAAATATTTCAATATCTAACGATTAAAAATTATCTAAACCGGTCATTTCTCTTAGGCGTAAGCGGAGGAGTGGATAGTATGGTTATGCTTAAAATTTTTCATGAATTAGGCTTAAATTTTGTGGTGGCTCATTGCAATTTTGGCTTGCGAGGTGCCGAAAGTGATGCTGATGAACAATTAGTAAAAAATTATTGTAACATATATAAAATCAAATATTTAACTATAAAATTTGATACAAAAAAAAGTGCCGAACAAAACAAAACATCTATACAAATAGAAGCCAGAAACCTACGGTATGCATGGTTTTATAAATTAGTAACTTCCGAAAATTTAGACTTTATAGTAACCGCGCATCATCAAAACGACTCGGTTGAAACTTTTTTAATCAATCTTAGTCGAAGCACAGGTTTAGAGGGTTTATTAGGAATTCCTGAAAAAAATAATCAAATAATTCGCCCTTTTTTAGGTTTCTCTAAACACGAAATTTTAGATTTTGCCCATCAAAAAAATATTTTATTTAGAGAAGATAGTAGCAATGCTTCCGATAAATATTTGCGGAATGTGTTCCGACATAATATTATCCCCGAATTAGAAAAAATTAATCCTAATTTTTATCATTCATTTCAAGAAACTATTGACCATCTGTCTGATTCACAAGAGTTTATAAATGAGCAAATAAGTATTATTTTAAAAAATATTATAGTTATTGAAAACAACCAACAAAAATTAAGTATTCAAAAATTAATAACCTATCAATCTTATAAATTTATACTTTTTAAATGGTTGAAACCCTTTGATTTTAAAGCTTGGAACGATATTTATGCTTTAGTAGAAGCACAAACGGGCAAACAAATTTTTTCTAAGAATCATAGCTTATTAAAAAACAGAAACGAACTTATTTTACAACCCAAAACAACAGAAAATCAATTAATTTTTGAGATTGATGAGCAGGTTACAAAACTTAAAGTTCCCTTAAATATTAGTTTTAAAAAGGTGGATAGTTGTGGGTTAAATACAAAAAAATGTATATTTGTTGAAAGAAACTTGTTGCAATTTCCATTAGTTATAAAAAAATATGCTAAAGGTGATTATTTTTATCCAGCAGGAATGAAAGGCAAAAAAAAGATTAGTAAATTTTTTAAAGATGAAAAATTATCCTTAGTAGAAAAAGAAAATACATGGGTTTTATATAGTGATAATCAAGTGGTTTGGATAATAGATAGGCGTGCTGACCAACGATTTTTAGCAACTCATGAAACAAAAAATATTTTAAGAATTGAAAACAAGTAAAAAAATAAATTTGTCGAATACTTTTGGACAAGAAAAATGGAGATAACGACAGACATATTTTTAGGCGACAGTAAAGAAC
>CAYXAF010000031.1:0-24489 GCA_964463035.1 uncultured Flavobacterium sp. | reverse complement strand
TTTTGTTCACAAATAGTTGCACAACCACCAGATTTTAGACAATCATTTATTTTACTAAGCCCCCTAAATTAAATTGTACATAAACTAATAATATAAAAAAGGTCGAAAAGTCCAATAAAATCAACCTATTAGACCAAAAAAGGTCGAAAACTTTAAAAATTTAAAAGGTGCATTTTACTTATATTAACTTCCATTAAACCTCCATTAAAAACACCCTTTATTTTGCATTTAAGCAACTAACTACTATAAACTAACAAATAACACGTTAAAACCTCTATTTATTGGTTAAAACAATCAATTTAAGCTCTCGTTTTAAGGGCTTTTTTTTATGTTTTTTTTGTGAGTGCAAAAAGACATAAAAACACCACTTTTTTATTATTTTTAAGTTGGTTGTGCAGTTGGTTGTGCAGTTGGTTGTGCAAAACTTGGTTTTTACATAGGCAATAAAACACTATTTACATACAAAAAAAGTGCTTTTTTGTCAAAATATTGCAAGTAACTACCCCCCCATACATACAAACTTATTTATATTTAAAATATTATAATTAACTGAAAAACAATAAATTACAATTAAACACAATAGTTTGTGATTAAAAAGTTGTATTACTCCAACCTTATAACACCAACTACCAAAGCAATACTTCTAATATCATTCATGGGTACATAAAACTCATCATAATCTTTATTGTCACTTTTACAAATTATATGATCGGTGCTATTTCCTTTTAACAAACGCTTCATTATTACACCTTGTGAAATTGTATCAATAACATATACTTTATTCCATTGAACAAAGAGTAATTCTTCTACCAATCGGCAAGCAACTACATCACCACTACTATATTTTGGATACATGCTACTCCCACGTACTGGAATCATAAAATCAATTTTAATTCCATCAAATAAAGGTATTACATATCGCTCCTCTATGGTATCAAAGTCAACACCGTTTATAGTATCGTCTCCCATTCCAGCAAAAGCGTCAAAAGGGAGCATGGGTATTCCTTTTTTTTCGCCCCCCCTTCCTTTTTAGCTTCATTATCTTTAACTAACATCTGACCTTACCAGTAAGTAACCATTCGGAGTTAATCTGAGAAAATCTATTAATTAAATTTTGAATAGGTGTTATCCCTGCATTAGTTCTTTTTTTACAGATTTCTGTAATTAAAGACGTACTAACTTCAATTTCACTAGCAAATTCTTTAGGTGTATGTACTATTTTTTCTTTTTTAAGCCATTCGTAAACGTCTAAAAATCTTGAAGTTATATCATTCATATAAAATATTTTACAAAATTTTGTATTTTTTTGTTTGATTATACAGAAATCTGCATGTATTTGCCCAATAATTTGAAACAAATTAAATAATGAACAAAAGTAGCAAAAAGAAACCTTATAATCAGTATAACCCTGCCATTATTAAACAGTTAAAACAAAAATACGGGTTAAGCACACAGTTTATCGGTCAATCCTTACGAGGAGAGCGCACAAGTGATACCTCACTTAAAATTTGTGAAGACTACAAGCAAATGGAACGCGAAATTAATAAAGTAATTCAAAAATTATAATTATGGATGATTTAATTGAAATACAAAAACTTCAAATTGAAGCCTTGCAAAAAGAACTTCAAAAAAAAGAAAACTGCCTGCAAGAAGCTAAAAGACTTTTGCGGGAAGCGATTGAAATAATAGAAAAATTTAATCCTAATAAAGATTTAAATAAATAGTTAAAACAATATGCCATTCATATTTTCAAATAAAAAAGTAGCTGTTGAAATAGATGAGTTAGTTCCAAGATTTTGGAATTGCCTAAAATCTTTACAATCGGAATTATACCGCTACAGTAAAAAACCTTTCGGCATAAAACGCCTGCAGATTGGAGGCAACGGGCGCAAAATGCTAATTGATTTTGATACGCTTAAACCCGAAATACAGGAAGCCCTTGGCGACCCTCGAAAAGTAGAAAACCCGTTGGAGTTATTCTATACGGAAGATGCAGATGCACGCAGATACTACAGTACTTTCAAAAGAAACGGTTTTGCTCTTAAACAAGATGAGCAAGAGCGTTATGTAATTAATGCAAGCGTAATGAATGCCGTTATAGAACTCGAGCAAAAGCGAATTAATTTGAGAGGTAGCTCAAGAGGTGTAATTGACACACTTATTTACGAGGTTGAGAGTTTTCAAAACACATTAAAAATAAATTACGGCTACGAACATACGCTACCCACGTCTAAGCGATTTAAACGGGCTTTAAAAGCGTATAAAGACAATAAATATTATTCGCTGATTAAGGACCCTAACGGAACAGGTAAGCAAAATGCCCGAAAAGTAGATGACCGTGTAGAAATGATTCTAAACGCATTGTTTAAAAATCAATCACATAAACCAAGTCCTACCGAAATAGCTCGAAGCTATGAGGCGTTTTTAAGTGGATATTCGCAAGTGTACAACGAGGACACAGGCGAACTTTACAACCCTAAAGAATTTCCAAAATTATCGGAGGCAACCATTATCAATTACTTGAATGCCTGGAAAAACCGTATTGCAACTCATGCCGCACGTAGCGGAAACCGTCAGGCATACATGGGACAATACAAACCACACCATCAAATGGAATTACCAAAATTGGCGGGTTCAATTATCTCAATCGATGACCGTCAACCTCCCTTTATCTACAATGAAAAAGGCGACCGACTTTGGTATTATATCGGAATGGATGTAGCGAGCCGCTGTTTTACCACGTTTGTGTATGGTAAAACAAAAGAAGGCTTAATCGTAGATTTTTACCGTCAAATGGTACGGAATTATACCGATTGGGGTTTTTGTCTTCCGTTTGAGCTCGAGTGTGAAAGTTCGTTAAATAGTTCCTTTAGAGATTCCTTATTAAAACCTGGTGTAATGTTCCAAGAGGTGCGAATTGAAGCAAACAACGCCCGTGCAAAGTATATCGAAAGAGCATTTGGAGAGTTACGCTACGGACACGAAAAGCAAGAGGCGGGTTGGATGGCAAGGCCTACAGCAAAAAGCGAAAAAAACCAAATAGGAGCTTTACAAGCTAAAGGTAAAAAGGAAATGGTAGTTCCTTACGACCAGTTAGTTAATATGACTTTATCAAACTTGGTAGATTGGAACAATAAACCACACCCGGAAAATACCGAGGTATCTGTTTGGGAATACTTCAAAGAAAATCAAAACCCAAATTTAAAACCTACCAACTGGGCCGCAATACTTCCGGTAATTGGTTATAAAACTAAAACCTCGTGCAAATTAGGATACATCACACTTCAAGGCGAGAAACGTGCCATTGCAGAGGCAAACGAAATATTACTTGGAGAGGCACTTATCGAAAAAATGAAAATCATAGAGGATAAGGAGGTAGATGTTTACTGGTTAGACGGCAACGACGGAACTGTTTTAAAAGCATTAGTGTACTATAAAGAACGCTTGATTTGTGAAGTTATACCAATGCCAAAATATAACAGAGCAAAAGCCGAAAGAGTGGACGGAATAGACGACAAAGCCTACCAGTTACAAAGTTCTTATGTGGCATCAGTTGAAGCCTTTGCAAAACGCCAAAGAAATAACATTGAAAATATTAACATTATTGAAAGCAAGCCAAAAAAACAAAGTAACGGATTTACGATTCCGAACCTTAAGAGGTTTGAACTTAATGAGGAGCCTGTAGAGGTTTTTGAAGACGAAAACGAAGACAATTTAGTATTAATATCAAACAATGCACCACCAAAAGGATGGCGCTCAAATTTTAACCTTTAACCAGACACGCTATGAACCTGACAAACGAATTTAAACAAAAAGTTGTAACCGCTCTTTTAGAGGCGAGAGAAAACTACGGAGGCTCTGACTCCGATTATGCAAAATCAAAAGGCATTAAACCTGCCATTTACTCAAGAATTAAAAACGGCGAAACCGAGCGTATTTTGTCCGACACGGTTTGGATCACTTTAGGACGTGAATTACAAGTGAAAGTGTTTGAGGATAACTGGAAAGTTGCCCGGACGTCGGTTTATGCCGAAATTGAAGACAATCTAAATTTTTGTAAAGAATTGAGCAAATCAATGGTGTTGGTTGACGACTGCGGCATAGGAAAAACGTATTGTGCCAAGCGTATTATACGAAAAATGAAAAACACTTTTTATCTGGATTGCTCTCAAGCTAAAACCAAGCAGCAATTTGTTAGGCTTTTAGCCAAAACGGTGGGTATCGACAATACTGGGAAGTATGTAGATGTTAAAGCCAACTTAAAATACTATTTAACTACTCTTGAACTGCCTCTTATTGTTTTAGACGAGGCAGGAGATTTAGAATACACAGCCTTTTTAGAACTTAAAGAATTATGGAACGGTACTGACGGCGTTTGCGGTTGGTATATGATTGGAGCGGACGGATTAAGAGCAAAAATAGAGCGAGGTATTAACGGTAAAAAGGTAGGATATGCCGAAATATTTAGCCGTTTCTCTGATGAGTTTATAAAGTTAGTTCCGCAGGGCAAATTAGACCGTAACGCATTTTATTCGGAGCTAATTGGAGCGGTTGCACAGGCAAACATTCCCGACCAAAACAAAGTACAATTATTGGTTAAAAAATGCTTGAGCAAAGAAACAACACTTAGGTATTTAGAAACCTTAATAAAAATAGGGGCATAATGGCAAGAGCGATAAATACGAATATCCTCCTTTCTAAAACTTTCAAACTATTTGAATTTAAGGGCGTGTGGAGTTCCATTTTTGGGCAACCATCAAAAGGCGGTATTTGGATTATCTACGGAAAAGAAAAGCACGGAAAAACCACATTTGCCCTCAAATTGGCAGAATATTTAAGTCAATACGAAAAAACGCTTTATATCTCTGGAGAGGAGGGTTTAGAAAAGGAGTTTAAAGATGCCGTTAAAAGAGCCGGAGTAAATCCAAAAAACAAAAGCCTTCTATTTTCAGGTTACGTGGAACTGGGAGAGCTTATAGAAAAATTAAATAAACGCCATGCACCTAAAATAATAATTTTTGATAACATAACAGTTTATAACGACGAGTTAAAAAATGGGGGATCCCGAAGATTGGCTTTACAATACCCAACTACAACCATGATATTTTTAGCACATGAAGAAAAAGGAGAGCCGTACACAGCAACGGCTAAACTTTGTAAAAAATTTGCAAAAATTATAGTTCGTATAGAGGGTTTAACTGCCTTTATTTCGGGTAGATGTCCGGGAGGCACAATAATAATAGACGAACAAACAGCAATGCTGTATCACGGAAATCAAATTTTAAACAACTAACTATGAGAACAATTTTAGTAAGGCTAAACAAATCGCAAGAGGATTACGAGTTTATGGTTATGAATATTTACCTACGTTGGTGTATGGGCTTCGCTATTAACTACACTAATGACCTCCAAAAAGTAGTGGCAAACGCACACATTAGCGAGTATTTTTTAACCGAGTTTAAAAAAATAGAAACCGAGTTTTTGGAGATTACGCAGGAGTATGATGGTGCAGCCAATATAAAGCCAAAAGATGCATTACAGGTTTTTAACAGGTGTACAAATCAATTATTCAATCGTTACCCAAAAATTTTAATTCACGAGGCTAAAAAGCTAAACATTATCAACCATGGACATACAGCAAATTAAAAATAAAATAGCGGAGCTTGAGTACTGGCTTGAGCATAACCACAGCCACCCCGACCGTATTAAGGTACAGGCAGATTTAAGAAAATTACAACAGCAACTAATAAGCAAAGAAAATGAATTTTGATTATCATTTAGAAAACGTAAATAACCGCATTGCTGATTTGTTTACGGTATTACAATATGACACCGAGGAGGTGCAAAAATTTACCATTGCCGAACGAATTTTAATAAACCAAGAGCGGGCCGCAATGATGGATTTTAAAAACTATCTTTTTAAAGGGCTCGACTATGATAAAGTGCGGTTTTATAGAGTTCCCGAAAGTATAGAAACAAAAATACAAACCATTTTAAAAACTATCGAATTTAAAAACTGGCAACCCCAAATTAAAGATTATGAATAACAACATTAACGACATTGAAGTACACGAACCACAAATTTTAAGTAACATGAGTAAAATTAATTTAGCCGATTTAACTCTCGAGGAGAGAAAGGCATTAGTAGAGCAAGCCAAAGAGCTTGAAAAGCAAGAAAAAGCTAGAAAAACCGAAAACGTAAAGGCTTTAAAAGAACTATCGGAGGACTTTGTAAACCGAAACATTGATCACCTTGTAAACCAACACAAAAGCGTTGAAGATTTTATTACAGCTCTTTTCAAAGATTACAACCACATCAAAGAACTAAAAGCCGATATATACGGTGTTGAAAAAAACAATCAAGATAGCCATACTTCTACGTTATCAGACGGAAGTGCCTCTATAACTATTGGCTATAATGTTACGATTGGTTTTGATGGTACGGAGAGTTCCGGCGTGGAAATAATTAAGAGTTACATCAATTCATTGGCTACCGATGACGAGAATGTGAAAAAATTAGCCAAAATGGTAAATACATTTTTAAGGCCAAACGCTAAAACAGGCATGTTAAACCCGGTTAAAATTATTGAATTAAGCAAACTACGTGATGAGTTCAACTCCAAAAAGTTTAACGAGGGATTAGAGATTATTTTCAATGCACAGCAGCGCCGTCAGAACTCTATGTATGTAAGCGGTTGGAAATTTTTTGATGTTAACGGTATTCCTAAAAAATTAGAGTTCAGATTTACGGTATGATAACAATTGTCCCAATCACAGACCACGAGGTTTACGAGGTAAACGGTAAAGAAATTTACAAAGACAGTAACGGCAATTGGGTGGCTCGAGAGGAGTTTACACAACAAGAGCGTAACGCCTTTACCAATTACAAAAAGGCGGTAATAAGTAATCCAAATTGCAAGAAACATACAAAAGCAACGTATAAAGTTTAGTCAGGTGGATTTCCCGAATGGCATACAGTCAAAGTTCGAGTCTTTGCCGGGAGCAAATTATTAAATTATACAACAATGGGCAAAATTATCACTACATCATTATCAAAGCGAAAAGCAAGTAATTACTTCAATGGAATGAAAGCAATATCAATAGTAAAACAGTCAAACATTGGCGGAGAAGAAATAGAAAAAGGAACTACTGTTACAATTATCGGCAGAGGTAGAACAAAAGGCGATTTCAATATTAAAGATGAAAAAACAGGTATCAAAATTCATAATGTATGGTGCGAAGAATTAATCCTTATATAAAATGGCAACGAAAGTAAAACCAAATGACCCGAGAGCTCTGCTCGAACTGGCAAAGCAGACCATAGGCGACCACTTGCCTATACTCACATGGCAGGTTAATCGTATTATGAAAAACTGCCAGTACAAAGATGACATTAAAGCCGAATGGGTGCAATGGGTTACGGGAGATGTAAAGCGTACAAGTCTAAAGTCAATCACTCAAGCACAGGCTAAAAAAATCATCATTACACAGGAGGGCTCTACACCAGTAAATAAACCCTCCGAGAATTGGGCAACATTTGACAAGTCAAACCAAAGGCATCGGGTAATATTGTCCTGTATGTATCAGGCTCAGTGGACAGTACCAAGCGACAAATACGGAGAAATCCCCGACATGGAACGCTTGAGTAATTTTATAAAGTCCGACAGGTCGCCAGTAAAAAAGCCACTCAAGGATATGCAACCCTTTGAACTCGAAAAAGTAATTGCAGCTTTAAACGGTATCATCAAAAGTATTTACAAATGAAACCCTGCAAACACAACCCACGATTAAAATGTGAGTGGCCTATCTACTGCGAAAATTACAAGTGTGATTTAGCCGATATAACGCCCGAAAACTGCAAACATAAAGACACGAGCATAGTTGTTATTGATGTTGTTGTAAACTGCGAAAAAACAGCCATACAATGCGATTATTGCGGTAAAATATTAACCGAACCTAAAACCGACTGCAGATGAATGAATTTGACGAATATAATATCAGATACGAGTCAAATAGTTTACTATTCAATAGCGAAATTGAAAGAATAATTATTGAGTTTGCTGATTAAAAATAATTTGAAATTACCTGATGATTTTAAAGGAAGTCATTATAGATTTTTTCAACAAATGCGTCCGTTTGGAGTTGAATATTCATTTTTATTCCAAGCTAGAAAAAAAACAGATTCCGAAATGTTAAGGGAACAAATAGAATTTCAAATCAAACAATTAGAAAGATGAAAATAGACCTTAAAATAACATTCTCACAACTGGAGGTTTTAGTTTCTGCTTTTTCAGTAATCACAGAACCTCCTATTCAACATCGGGATACTCGAGTTGCCAGAAGCGTATTAGACAAAGTAATGGTTAAAATTAAAAAAAAGCATATTGATGAGAGTATGAAATCATCGCTTTTTAGCCAAAAGAAGAAATTCAAACTTTCATTTGAATACTACGAGGCTCACTTTTTAGAGAAGTTTTTAGAAATAATAATCACTTTTTGTGATAAAGGCTACGAACGTACAGTTTTGACTCGAATAACAGCAGAAATCAACCAAAAACTAGCGTGATGGAGCAATTAACTACGTATAAAACAAAAGGCAAAACAATAGGCCTTGAATTTCTATTTAAATACGATTTAAAAGGCAATTTAAAAGTTTTTGAAATAGCGGAAGGCGAACTAAATGACGAGCAAATGCTATGGCTATTTAGTAACAACTTTCCTGGTACTGAAAGTGTAATAAAAGAAAAATGGATAAAGCTCGAAAAATACACTAAAGTTTTTTCAGTAGAAATCTCTCCAGCCGATTTGTCTTTTGATTCTCTTTGGATTTTATATGACTATAAAGTCGCCAAACAGGATGCTATCAAGGCTTTTAAAAAGTTGAAAGAAAACGAAATTATTGAGGTATTTATTGACGTTCCAAAGTATAAGCAGTTCTTAAAATATAATCCAAAAATACCACAACTGCATTTAGCTTCATACATTAATGGTAAACGATACCAAGACGAACGTCCAATGCTAAAAGGTAAAAACTTCAACCCTGTTTTAGCGGATTTGGCAAACAAAAAAACAGATAAATAAGTGCTATGGCTACAATAGGTAAACAAGGAAAGATTTTGTTTTCTGAAGATGACATTCAATTTATAAAAGATAATTTTCAGTCTATGACAAATCAACAAATTGCGGATGCATTGGGGTTAAAAAAGACAATAGTTAGAATGAAAGCCTACTCACTTGGATTGCAAAGAATGAATTTAGAATATTGGCCAAAAGAGGCAGTTAAATTTTTAAAAGAGAACTACCATAAAATTGGCAATCGTGAGATATGTAGAATATTTAATACTCAATACCCAAAGCAAAAAGCGCTCCTGATGTATGGATATTTAAATACCATTTAAACGGAATTTTAGCAAGTGTGGAGTTTCTAACTGTTCAACTCAATGCTAAACAAATAGAATGGTTATTTATTAAAGGTAACTTTCCATATAATGAAGACAAAATAAAAGAATGGCAAAAGTTAAAATCAAACTTTGAAATTATAGTAAATAGAATAACATCAAAACCGCTCAATTCGAGCGGTTTTTTTTGTGGTAAAAATCGACTTGCAAAAGATTATTAATGTTAATAATTTTGTAGCATGGCAGTTAGGGACTTGACAGACAAATTATACAACGACATCAAACGTGACTTTGAGAAGTACTCAAATGTCAAAGAATTTGGTGTGCAAAAGTATTCTTTGCCGTGGGTTTTTGCCAAATTAGGAGATAAATATTATAAATCTCCAAAGACTATCGAGAACATCGTTTTCAATAGAACACAACACCCAACTAGCCAATTAGCACTTTTTGTTACGGCTCAACAATAAACCTTTCAACTTCCATATCGGCAAAAGTTCCTTCGCCATCTGGCACGTTGGCACTATAATCCATTAATAAACATTCGTAAGTCATCATATACAAATTACTACTTCCACCTGTGTCTAAAGGCGAGAATGATTTTCTAATCATGGAGCTGTAATTTTCACCACTACTACTATGTAGCACTTTGTTTATATTGTCCATAGATTCTAAAAAGGCTAATGCCTCCTCTTGATTAATACCTCCTTTATAGGTATCTGCAAAAGTTTCAAAAAATAAAAAAACGTCTACCTGAAGCGTTACCTGTTGTACTTTTACGCCTATGTTTTTTATACCGGCACTTCTAAATGCTAAAAACACAGCAGGAGAGGGAAAAGGATGTTCTTCCGCAAGGTTATACACTTGCGAATGCCAAAGGTCTATCCACTCTATCTCGGGCAAATTATTGCTTATTTTTTGAGCAAGTTCAAGGTATAAGTTTTTAAAATTTTGCATTTTTAAAGTTGTTTAAATTGGGTTAAAATTTGATTAAAAAGCCATTCGTCTAAAGCATCCATCAATTTTTCAGAATGTCCCATAAATTGCCGTTTTGGAAACTTAATATCAAGTTTTCGACTGTGTGCCTGCACTTGTTCTCGTCTTCCGTTTCGGGTTCTGTGGTGCGCTCTTACATATTGGTTTACACGCAATCTACCACCTTCATTGTGCAGTTTAGCATACGGAACGGTTGTACCAAAAATTACAGCAGTTCCGTTTTCGCTCATTACTTCAATACTCTTTTGTAAATAGGTTGTTTGTACCAAAATAGCACGCCCAGGATCTAAATCGTTTTTTCGTTTGTCCCAAGGTTCAAAGGCACTACCCGTAAATCCTTGATTAGTAAAACTATCTTGAAACCATTGCACTGCAGTAGTTTTGGCATACATTCGTGCTTGCTCTTTTAGTTTATTACCCATTGCCATAAAGTTGGGTACTTCGTGTGGCTTTCTATTTGACATTTTTTTATAAAGTGTTGTAAATTAGAATTTATTTGTATATTTGCAAAGCAATGCGGAGCAATCCAATCTGCTACCTTTTGCGACTAGGTTAAGTCGCTTTTTTTATTTATACCAATCTGCAACCATATATTTAATTGCTTTTCCTTCCGCAATTATTATAATACTTTCAAAAGTTTCTTTATTATAATTTGCCTGAATATTACCTTTTATATTATTTATAAGCCTATTCACATCAAATGGATAGTCTTTATGAACATCAAAAACAATTATCTTGCACCCTTGTGCTTTTGCACTTGAAAGATTAGAATAAACATTTTTACCTTTTTGTGTTTTTCTGTCGGATAACTTTCCATTTATATAATATTCAGGATTTTTATACTTATCTAAATTTACGTGTGCTCTAATTTCTACATTCAATTTTAGTTCATCAACAATAATTTTAGCACTTTCAAAGTTATCTATAAAGTCCTTTTTATCAAAAAAGATATTGGCTTTTACACTCTTCCCTTTGTTAGTATAAAGTGTTTCTAAAGGGGCATTCAACTTCATTAATTCACTATTCCTAACAGCTCTATCATTGGTTTTTAAGAGTTTAAAAAACTTATGATTATTAGTAAATATTTCTTCATCTGCTCCCACATTACCGGGCATATCAGGCGTGTCAAAATCTTCTAATTTTTCGTTAGTAGTTTTTTCGGCAGTTTGCACTACGTCACAACGACATCTCCAACCATTTGGCGGATAATATACACCCCAAAAAGGGTCGTCAACAGGTTTTACAACTCTATTTAGTAAAGCGTGTTCATCGCGTACCCTACCATCTCCAGTAGTTCTGTATCTCAAATTCGGAAACAACTCTTTTTCCGCTTGTATTTTTTGCCATTTTTTTGCCATTTGTGCAGCAACACGTGCTGTTTGATATTCGGCTTGTAACCAATGTTTGTTATATTGTGCGTTAACTTTTCGCACCATTTGACTATACTCATTAAATGGTCGCATTTTGCCGTCTTGAGTGTTCAACATCTTGTTTACCGTTTCTAGTATAGCGTAAGATTTGGCAGCTGCAAATGTGTAAAGGTTCTTTTTTAGCTCGATTACAACCGTTTCTGCTCCTTTTTTGCTATATTGAGTTTCCCACGATTTACCAAAACCCTCTTTTGCACCGCTAGACAAATCTTTATAAGTTTGCTTTATCAACTCAATATTCAAGTCTTCAGGTTTCATTTTCCCTTCTTGCAATTGTTTTGCGATGGTATCAATCAAATTTTCATAAACAGAAAAGTCTAGTGCCTCAATAAAAGGTTCTTGACCTGTACAGGTATCACAACCGCAATCTTCAAGATGATAAGTAGCCTCAATTTGTTTTAAAATCGCTTCTACTTGGCTTTTTTTTTTAATTCCTGTTGTGTAGGATCAACTTGAGTATTTGCCGTTTTTTGTCCCAAAATTGGAACTCCAGTTTGTTGCTCTACCCACTCGGGATCTATTTCAAATTGATTGCCTAAAATATCCACAAGCTCTGCAGTTTCTTTTGTTGTTCTAATTTCGGCATTGTCCCACTCAAAGTAATGATTTGACAAAGCGGAGTAAATGGATGATAACTTTACAAGTCTTGGAAATACTTGTTTATTCATTATATTTTTTATCATCAACTTATCGCCTTCAAAACGGTCTTTTGCTAACTTAAATTGAATTTCAACCGAACCCACAAAACCTTTCTCATCGGTTAAACCTGTACCACCTAAAAAACGTTTTGATATTTCAGAGTTGGCACGTTCCACCAAAGGATCAAATGCACCCGATGGATTGTTGGAGCTTATCGATGGAACTTCAAACTTTTCGTTTCCACGACCAACCATAAAGTGATTAGACTTGAAACTTTGAGCCGCTTCAAATAGTTGATTTAATCGGTTGTCGTCTTCTCGGTCTGTGGTTATGAATAAAGGCGGAACTCCGTATTTTTCAACAAAGTCAAGCCACGCACCAATACCTAATTTTTTGGCTAAAACAATTGGGGCTACTTGTGCCAACATTCCTAAATCTCTATCCTTTCCAACCTGCAGGTAATAATTAGCCATTGTTCCATCTTTATATGGCCATCCTTTGTCCTCTCCAGGCGTTTTGGTAATGATACCTTTTTGCGGGTTGAAATAACCTAAAGGTATCTCGTTAACGTCCGTTAATTCTCCTACTTCGTCAACATCGAATAACTCGATTAATGTTGCTCCTTGAAATCGAGCCATAAGGATCAAGCGAACCAACTCCTCAAACCAAGTGCGCTCAAATAATTTGGTTAACTCCTCGTTTTTTTCTCCGCTTTCATTTACTATTTTAAAAGTGGAACGTTGACAAAATAGAATACGAGAGTCGATTACTGATGCAAGGTGGTTGTCTAGTAATAAGTTTCCGTATAATGTTCTCAAACTTGAGCGGTCTGGGTTTTCTGGATCAGTAGCCAATTGTATTGCAGTTTTCCACTCTGCAAGATTTTTAGACTGCATAGTAACTGACTCCATCTCTAATTGACCAGAGTAATTTTTACTTGTTTTCGATTCCGCAAACACTCTCAACTTTCGAGGGTCGGCATTTTTTAAAACATTGTTCTCAAATTTTAAGTATATTTTTTTAAAAGGATTTTCCATTAGATGTAAAAGTTTGGATTAGACAAATTGCCCGAGATAGAGTTACTTACAACTGAGCCATTAGTATCAACTGCAGGCGGAACTCCGTCAAGTCGAGTGATACCCGTTGCAATTTCTTTGAGTGTTTTCATTGCCTCATCAAATTGCTCTTTATAGTCATTTGGCACTTTACGAGCCGCATTTCTTCTGATAAGTTTATACAATACCAATTTTGCCAAAATCTCTTTTAAAACCTCGTTTTCAATTGGACGGAATTCGTCAAAAATGGTATTAACATCATACCTGGTCCCGAGATAAGTTTTTATAATAGCAATTTGAGTTAACTCAATTTTGTCTATTATTTCATCATCATTTTGCGAGCTCTCGTCAATAAATCTTTCTTGAGCTTGACTTATTAAATAATCCTTATCAATGTAAATCATATACGGTCATTTTTTGGGCGCATTAGCCCTGATTTATAGTTGCTGTTTTCAGAACCTGAAAACGTTACATACTTTTCGCATTCATCGGTTACGCCTTTTTTGGCATCTGGGTAATCATCCTTTGTGTTGTATCCTGGTTCAATTCCAAAAAGTTGAGCCATTGCCACTTGATGGTCTTTTTTGTGCTTCAACTTTTCATTATAGTAAAAGCGACCATTTTGATAGTAAGGTTGAAGTTGTAACATTCTATCATATTTTGCCGCTCGAGGTCTATCTCTTTTAATGATGTTTAAACGGCAATTAAATAGCCTTTCGGCATCACGTATTGCGCTTTCAACGGCATCATTCCAAAATTGGCTCTCAAACACCCAATGTACAACTACGGTATCGGGTAAGGATAGTTGGAATTGACACATATAAGCCAAAGCGGCGCTCATTTTGCATTGCTGTACAAAGCAATCAATTTCCCAAAAATCTCGGTCTTTTAGTCCCTGTACTACAATAGCATTATAATCGGCGCTTTGAGTACCTGAATAGGCAACGTCCCAATAACCAAAAATGATTTTAAAAGTATTCAGTTTTGGGAGTGGCGCATATTGGATATCCTCTGCTTTGAAAATAGTACCTTCCACGTGTGGCTCATTATTAAACTCGGCTCTAGCCGCTAAAGCTCCAATCTCCTTTTCCATTTGTTGAAAATAGTCGCTTGAGTATTTTTGCCACCAAGTCGGCTCAAATGTTACGGGGTCGTACGAGTTCACTTGATCAATTACCCAGTCGGGGTGTATCTCCTGTAAAATGGTTTGTACCATTTTGTGAGCAAACTTATTGTTAGAGTGAATATACCTTCTAATTCCTCCGTCCATTGTTGGTATTAAATCCCTTTCAATCCAACGAGCCATTTTTAACTGTCTAACAGGATTTGCGTTTAAGTCTTTGGTTTCAATATCATCTGACACAATGTGTGTAGGTCTTTTGTTTTTAACACGCAATCCCCTTACTGATTGTCCCATACCTAAAGACTGGCCAATAAATCCCCCTTTAGTAATAAAAAAGCCGTCCTCCCAACTACCTTGATTATATTGCTCTCCAAAATCATTAATGATTTGAGGATTGGACTCAAACTCGGCCCTTATATCCTCCAATAATTGCTTCCCTCTATCGGCATTGTTTCCAACGACAACCAAATAAATTGGCTCCTCATTAATCCACAACCAAAAAGGGATTAAAACGCAATTAACCACAGATTTTGCCGAGGCGCGTCCCCATTGAGCAAAACCCTTAAAAGTTTTGTTTTTCTTTACCTTATTTGCAAAGTCAATATGAAAGTCGGGAGTTTCTGCAGTAGCGTAATGCGGAAAGTATCGTTTAACCATAAAGCTAAAACTCGTTTTTGCCATTTCAATAGCCGCACGTTTTTCCTTTTCGGTTTCAAATGGATTAACATTAGAAAACGAGCGAGAGAGTTGGAGCTTATTTTTATAGCGTTCGAGAGCGGCTTTATCTGTTTTTTTCATCTACTTTCATTATTCTTTTATCCGCAGTATGCGTTACTTTATTTTCTTGAAAATTGTAAAACAAACCAGTAATAACACTCACTCTGTAAATGTTCTCACGCAAATGTTTTTCTTTTACAATTTGGCCTACTTTAAATCCCGCACCTTTCTTTAATAGGTGTGAGCCAATATTTAGGTAATATTGATTTAATGGAGCCCTACTAATCATAAGGTTCAAAATGATTCTTAATAATGTCATCCTAGTTTAATTGACATGGTTGATAAATGAGACTCCTGAAAGTCAAGCGTTTTTTAAATAAACATCTTTGTCGAAATGCTCAAGGTTTTTGAATATGTCATTCATAACCTCAAGGTAAGTTGATAATGAAATTTTATTATCACTATCCATACGCTCCAATGCTTTTGTTTGTATGGCCACTTCTTGAGAAATAGTAGCAGATTGTTGACGCAAAGCAATAACACGAACCTTATCGCCAATTGCTTTGGCTTCCTTTATTTCAATATTAATCTCGAGTTGTTGGTCTGTTAACTCGCTGATTAATTCCTTGATATTTGCCGACCTTGTTTGAGCTCCGTTAAGATTAGCATCTCTAACGGCTTTCCAATTGCCTTTCTCTACCCAATCACCAATGGTTTTTTCGGAAACGTTCACAATATCTGCTATTGCTTTTGCCGTCAAACCTTGATTTGTGTAGTAATCAAATGCAATTCTTTTCTCTTTATCCTTTGCCATACTTGCTATTTCTATGATACAAAGTTGTTGCAATCGGCTGTAAAAATTGAATTACTGTTCTAAATCAGTAACCCTAATTAACTAATTCAGTAATTGAGAGTTACTGATTTAAAACCTCTTTTTTTTTACCACTTGACAAAACCTAAACTTTGTTATCTCAAAAGAAATAAAAAACTAAAATTGAATGTCAAAACCTAGAACATTTATCGAAGCCTCTGCAAATGGAACAACTGGAACCATTAGAATAGTTGACCGTATTAGCGAGTACTCTCAAAGTTCGTCATCTACTATTAAAACTATTGTTGATGAGTATTTAAAAACAGGTGTCACAGATGTAGAAGTTTACATTAATAGTGCGGGTGGTAATTGCTTTGAAGCTACAGAAATGTGCAACGATTTAAAGAGGTTATCTAAAGTTACTATTAAAATTGGCTCGGTTGCGGCTTCCGCTGCAACTTATTTTATGACACAGTTCCCTAGTGTCGCTTTTCCTAATTCGCAAATAATGATCCATCGCCCAAAGATGGGAACTTATGGAGATATCATAACTATTAAAGCGGATTTAAAACTATTAGAAAACACCACCGAAGACTACAAAACCGCTTATGCTACTAAAATGAATAAGACGGTTGAGCAAGTCGAGGAGTTTTTTGCACAGGGCGATTACTGGATGACTGCAAATGAAGCCAAAGCTCAAGGTTTATTGGATACAATTTTAGACCAAACGGAGGAGGTTACTGCCGAGAGTATAAAAATACTGGAGGCGGTTGCCGCTCCGATTATTCCCGAATTAACAAAAGAAAAACAAAAACAAAAAATGGAAAGAAAGCAATTGATTAGCCGATTAAAATTATCGGCTGATGCTACCGATGCCGATATTGAAGCGGCATTGAGTGCACTCGAGACGAAAGCGTCCAGAACGGAAGCTTTAGAGGCCAGCGCAAAAACTCAAAAAGAGGCGATGGCATCTACATTGGTAGATCAGGCGATTTTAGACAAAAAAATCACGGCCGATCAAAAAGACAACTACTTAAAATTAGCTAACGCCGATTTTGAGAGAACAAAGGCAATTATTGACGCAATGCAAGGTGTTGTAAAAGTCTCTGCAGAAATTGAAACTCCAGGTGCAACTGCATCGGGTCGTGAAAAATGGACGATGGAGGATTATCAAGAAAAAGATCCCGAAGCGTTGATGGAAATGATGACTAAAGAACCTGAAAAATTTAAAAAGCTAGAAGCCGCTTATTTCGGTGCATAGTTTGTCCGGGCATTAGAACCTTTCACAAAAAGAAAAAAAAGTAAAACCAATATTAAGAAAAATGAAAAAAATTCAGTTAAAAGGACTTTTTAAAGTCGTGTTCTTGTTAGCCCTTTGTTTGGGCGCATCTTTAGTGGCCAACGCACTTGGTATGAGTGACCATAATACGCAAATGGCCGCAGTTACTCCAGTAGCATTGCCAGTATTAAACCAAACTGCAGAAAAGGAAATGATTAAAAAATTCCGACACGATAATACGTGGCTAGGTGCATTAAAAAGTAAGCAGGGTTGGGTTGATAATGATGTTATTAAAATCCCAAAAAGAGGAGCCGCACCAACGGTATTAATTAACAACACCGTTTATCCTATTGTTTCAAATGGGCGTGATGATTCTCACGTAGTGCTTTCTTTGAACAAATACGAAACTACAAATACAACCGTAACGGAGGCAGAACTATACGCATTGCCATACGAAAAGGTTTCAGACGTTCAAGAACAACACAGAGAGGAGTTGGAAGATAAAACAGCTCAACACGCATTACACTCAATTGCTCCAAACACAAATAGTGCAAATACTCCTGTTATTGTTTGTACAGGTGCACCAGATGCAAACGGCAGACCAACAATGAGATCAAAAGATGTATCTCGAGCTAAAAAAATGTTGGATAAATTGTTAGTTCCGAAAGAAGGTAGAATCTTGGTTTTATGCCCTGATCACGTTGCCGACTTGTTAGACGAGGACAGAAGATTCCAAACACAATATCACAATGCAACTGATGGGTTACTTGCAAAATCGTACTATTGAAAAAGCGTTATTTGATATAAGTAACGGAATAATTATAAAAAAGCCACAAAAGAAAGAGTTTAGCACTTTTGAACCGAATACAGATGTAAAAGATGTGTATAAACCCGATTTGCTTATGATTGAGCGTTACGGCTCTCCAAGTACATGAAAAAGCCCCTCAAAGGGGCTTTTAAATTTCGTTTAAATGTTGTTTAAAGAATGATTATATTTGTTCAAAAAGTGACACATTTTAAATTTGATTTATGCACATTTTAATTTTGCGATTATATTACCACCACAATCAAATTTATTATTACACGATTTTTCCCAAATTAATTTATCTCCTTTATAACAACTTACATTGTAGCCTTCTGCTTCAAGTTTTGGGTTGTCTAAAATAAAAAAAGTTGGTTCTTTTTCACTAAATGTTATTGAATTTGCACTTTTAGTTTCGCTATTAAATTTATAAGAAACATATAATACATTGTCTGATTTAATCTCTTTTCCTTTTAAAATAATTTTTTTAAACAGTGCGTCTAATCCAATTTCACTTCTTTTTTGTGCATTTACACTAAATACACCTAAAAATACGGTGGCAACTAAGCCAAAAAATATTTTTTTCATAATTTTATAAAATTTAGATTTTGTCTACTATCATTTTTGAGGTTCTGTTCGGCTTCTTTTCCCCGCTACAAAAGTATTTTTCTTTGTTAAACAAATAACCATTCCTTACGATTTCTTTACTTGAATTCTATGGTATCAGTAAACGAATTTCAGGCAATGTAGTAAAAATTTTCTTGCAACGGTTCAGCGCTTTGCGAGGTTGCGGACTAAATATGCCTTCACTTTTAGGTTATTACTGAACTCCAAATATAATCAAAAACTTTAAATTAATCACTAACCCCGCAATCTTGCAAAACGTGTGTTGGAGAAGATTTAAATTGTCGTTCCAATTTTCACGTTTCATTTTGCTTTTTAGTTTTTGGAATATTGTTAATTTACTGGTGAATTTGTCATGTTTATTTTGTCAGTAGTTCATTCTGTTTTGGAGGTTGTCTATTTCAGTTTGGCGTTTGTCTTATTTACTTTTGCACAAGGCTTATTCATTTTGACCAATGTCTTGTTAACTTTTACCTATGCCTTATACCATTTTATCTTTGAATTTACTGTAATATTTCGTATATTTGGTCATGCCAAAAAAGATAGCACTATAAATAGCAGAGAGTGTTGAATTTTTACAAAGAGAACACCCCAAAACGAAAAGTCTTCTTAAGAAAGACCGAATTAAAGCCCTACTTTATATTAAAGAAGGGAAATATCATTTTCAGAGTGACATTGGAAAAAAACTTGGAAGAACAGAGAAAACAATACGTGAATGGTTACAAGAATATCATAAAAATGGGTATTCATCACTTTTAGAAGTGAAAAGTGGAGGGAACAATACACGAACTATTTCTGATGAGATGATTTTGAGTATTGGAGAAAGAATTACAGATGTAAAAACTACCATAACTTCATATGTTGAATTAAAACTCTTATTAGAAGATGAGTTTAAGCAAGAAATTGATTACGGAGCTTTATATTCTCATTGTAGAAGAAACTATAAATCTAAGCTCAAAGTAGCAAGAAAATCACATCATAAAAAAGATGATAAGGCTAAAGAGCTTTTTAAAAAACCTTGAAATTTCTCTAAAACAAATAAGATTCAGTCTTAATAAAGATAAGTTCAGTTCAGTGAATTTATATTTTCAAGATGAAAGTCGATTTGGTTTGATAACCAAGCAAAAAAGAGTGATTACAGCAAAAGGTATAAAGCCAATTGGAAAGTATAAACACAGCTATTTATACAAATGGCTATGGGGAAGTTTCTCCCCAATAACAGGCGAAAGTTTTTGCATGACTACCAATGGGGTTTGTAAAGATTTGTTTATCAAATATCTTAACGACTTTAGCAGGCATAAGCCCACAGAATTAAAAATTATGATAATCGACAATGCGTCTTTTCATTCTACAAAAGGCATGATATTACCAGATAATATAATCCTTTTGCCAATTCCACCGTATTGTCCCGAGTTAAATCCAGCAGAAAAAGTTTGGCAATGGATGAAAGATAAAATAGCAATGAAAATATTTGATACTTTAGAAACACTCGAAAACAAAATAGATGACCTTATTGATAACATTGAAGGAGAATTGATAAAATCAATTACAGGGTATGAATTTTACTTAAACGCTTTTTACAGTATTTTTAAAGATTAAATGGTATTATCTATTTTGTCCGAAGCCTTTTTCGAATGAGCTATTGCTTTGTTCGATTTAGACAAAGGTTATTTCATTTTTTTAACAATAAAATTTAAAGCAGTTTTGGCGAAGCCAAAACTGCTTTAATATCAATTTGCTTTGATATTAAAAAAAACTAATTGGCAGAAAATCCATTATTTTTTAGTCTGGTTTATAAATTGTCATGCCAAATGACATACTCCTATTGACTGCTTTACCAGAGGTGTTTTTAATAATATCATTTATATCAATTAAGTTTAATTTTCTATCAAATACATATTTAATATAAGATTTTGAACTATAATCATCTATGTTATTATCTGTTAAAGTAATGTGAACAAATGATTTTTCTTTTAGAATATTGCCAGAACTATCAATATCACCAATAACTTCTAATCCTAAAAACAGTCCATTTTTTGTTAAAAGTATCTCTTCTTGTTCAACGTCTAATTCTAATTTTTCTTTCTTATTAGGATTAATATAAATTACTTGGCTACTGTAAATATGTTTTTTAATGTTTTGATTTTTGCCAGCAGTATATAAATTTATTCTTACGGCAGTCTGACTAGTAATGTTGGAGTTTTTTTCTTTCTTTTTTACAAAATTAAAAGTAAAGTTTTTTAATATAGAATTTGTATTTTCTAAATTAGGAATTATTAATGTAACAATTTCCGATTTAGGACTAACTGGCCAACTGCTAAAATTGTTATTTTTTTTTGGAAAATCAATATATTTACTAATCCTTTTTTTATTTGATACAACAACTTCTTTTAACAAAATTGCGTTTTGAGATAAAATAATTGTATCTTTTATTTCAATCGATTTTATCGTATAGCTGTTGTAAGAAATATGAGAAATATTTAGTGTGTCATTTGAATTTTTGTTTATTTCAAAATAACCATTCTCATCTGTATATAAACCATTGTTTTTGCCAAAAGAAATATTAGCAAAGGGAATTGGTTTGTGATTTAATGAATCTAATACTACTATTCTATTTTGTGAATAAGTATTATTTAATGTAAATAATATAATTATTAATATTAAAAATTTTCTCATTATGTGGTGTTTTTAATACCTAATACTTGCAATTGCAAGTATAGGTATGTAATATTAATTTGACTAGCAACCTTCAATATAAGTTCCAGTATTTACCCATAGAACATAATAAGAACAAGATCTATAGCATTCACCAGTAGGTGTTGTCCAAGATGGTCCACAACTTTCTCCCCAAAATTTCATTACAGAAGATGGGTCTAAATTTACTTTTTCGATTTCTTTAATCAAGTCAATTTTGATGAAATTTTCAAATTTATTATCCTTTTTCAAATTTATTATATCAGTTTGATTATTTGAAAAATCAATAGCCTTAATTTCTTGAGTATTTCTCATATAATCAACAAAATATAATAATTCATTACTTTCCTTGTTAACGGTTACATAACCATTAATTGTTTCGCTATTTTTGTCTAAAATTTCTGAAACAACAACATTCTGATTATTTACTTTTGTTTCAATAGATTTACCTAAGTTATAACTACTGTAGTAAGCATTTAGAAAGCTAATTACATTATTTTTCTCATCTAATGTGAGTTAGAAAAAGAAAAATTTGAAAACATTACTGTGGCAATTAAGCCGAAAATTAATTTCTTTATAATTTAAAATGGTATTTTGCTACTTCTTTATTTTAAAAGTAACAGATTATTTTATTTTTTCCTGATAACTAATTCTGAAAACCTCAGGGAATTTCCAAAATTCTACAAAATAATCTCAAAAATTGTAGAACCATTTTGAGATAGTCGTTTCCAATTTCAACCAGTTAGAATGCTAACCGTTTCTTCAATTTCCTTGCTTAGTTAAGTTTTCTGTCTGCAAGCGATTTTCCGACAACGTTGGTCAAAATTTTCTGCCAACGTGTCGCCGCTTCACGAAGTTGCGGGTTTTCAACACTTATGACTACAAATACAGACAAATTTTAGTTTCAAAAATTACCAATTCTGATAAATCCCAAACCCCGAAATTTCGTGAAACGGCTGTTGTGCGATCGCTTTTTCTTATTTAATCGTTAATTCTATTTTTAATATCCATTCTTTCATGCAAAATTCTCACAACTTCCATTTCAGCATTTTCAATTTGTTTACAAAATATTAAATGCGATTTCACTTTTGAATATCGATAATCCTTACGAATACTTCCAAAATCTTTTGTTGTTTCATAGTTTTCTGCTACATATTCTATTTCATCCATTATCAAATTATAATATCGGTTCGCTTGTTCAACTGACCAATTTTCAGCCGTGTAAATCCAAATATTATTCAAATCGTCTAAAGCTTTTTCACTTATAATATATCCAGCCATTATTTTTGGAAATTGTCGTTTAACCTTTTTAGATTTTCTGTTCGGTTAAAATTTCTAATTTTCTCACTTTTTTCTCCAAGTTCTAATTCCGCAATTAGAGATTTAGTTTGAATTTCTTCCTGTTCAAAATGTCTCAAAGCAGTTCTAACAACTTCGCTTACAGAATTATATTTTCCTGTCGCAATTTGTCTGTTTATAAAACTTTCGTAATATTCTCCAATTAAAATTGATGTATTTCGTGCCATAATTTTATATTTTTTACAAATATACCAATTTATGGTATTCAACAATAATTTTTCTATTATTTTTTCGGTTTTCTGGCGCTCCAAAGTGTCGCACAACGTGCGGGCGGCTTTGTGAAGTTGCGAGCTTCGGAACGATTTATTTTCTGTTAAAGATAAAATTTCTTGCGAAACGTGAACGTGAATTTACCAAAAAATTCGCAATTGCGCCAAACGTGTGTTGTGTGATGTTTTTTTATTTAATTTTCTTTTCAAATCTTCTTTTTGAACGTTCAAAAGCTGTTTTTTCCCAAGTAGAATCAAATCCTTGCCAAAAAATTCTTATTGTATAAGTTCCTGCATTTGTCCAAATTAGAACATCCATATCATCATATTTGAAGAAAATATTATTATTATCACCATTTTCATTTAAAAACTTTTTATTTTCCTCAATTGATGTTACAATTTTATTTAGAAACTCAATTGCTTTTTCTTTTTCGAGATTCTTGAATGAATAACCTTGATATAAAACACCAGCTTCATTCCAATAATCACCATAAAACCCTAAAATTAAACCTTCTTTTTGTTTCGCATCACATTTATATAATAAAGTTGTAAGTTCACCAGAACTTGCCGCAGCAAGTGGAATAACTTCAAATGGAACTACTTCTGTTGTAGAACCCAAAACAGTTTTAAATAAAAATTCTTTTGATTTAAAAAGCGATATTTCTTTACTAAATTCTTTTGCTGTCCAAATGTTATTACTATTTACTTTTACTTGTGAATAAATTAAATTATTGATAATAATAAGTAATACGACTGATAATTTTAATTTCATTTTTTACATTTTAATATTTGACATTATACCTTTTCTACTTTCTGTTAATTTAGTAATACCAATTAATATTGCATTTACTTTCATTGGATGAATATGCTTGTCTGCAATTAAACTTGTGACTTGAACATCATCATCGAACACAATATTATTTAAGCTATCAAGGACGCATTTTGATAAGTTGTCAATATCAACTTCCTTAAACCTTTTTTCTGTCACGGAAATTGAAATAATTACTTCAATATTATGTGGTTTTGTGATTTTATTTTCTTTTGTAAATATTTTTGAACAAATATTAGACATTTCTTTATTAAATTCTAATATGCTATCAATATCTGGTTTTTTTACATATAAATTATTTAATATATGTTCTTCAATTTCATAATATGGTTCAATTTTTACCGGTGCAAATTTGTCTTGTTTTGTTGGTATTGGACTTTGACTTATAAATCCAAAATAAAAATCTATATTAGGATTTAATCTATATGTTTTTCCTGCTTTTTCCATTATTTATCTCTTTTTGCAGTCGCGCGAAAATATCACACAACGTGCGGGCGGCTTTGTGAAGTTGCGGGGGGGGGGGGGGG
>CAYXAF010000030.1:0-25180 GCA_964463035.1 uncultured Flavobacterium sp. | reverse complement strand
GGATTAGCACAAAAGTTCAATAAATGCACTTCGCTTGAATTAGCACTTTAGCCGCCATTTCATAAATACCTTGTTGGTGGTAGTTTTTTTTATAAAATAGTGAAATTAATTCGTCTTCCAAGTCCAAATTCAAATAATTTAAAAAGTGTTGAAAGTTGAATATCGCTTTTACCATTTTCAATTCTAGAAATATAACTTTTTTTCGCACCAATTTTTTCAGCAAGTTGTTCTTGAGTTAAATTAGCTTGTTTTCTTTCTTCTTTTATCATTTCTCCAATGGCAAATGCTTTTGCTTTTGCTTCAAATTCTGTTCTTTTTAATGTGCCTTTTTCACCATATCTATTTTGCAAGTGACTTTCAAAATTTTTTATTTTATTTGTTTCCATTATCTTTATTATTAAAATATTCAATCATTAATTTTTCTGCTTTTTCTAATTCGTTTGATGGTGTTTTTTGAGTTTTCTTTTGAAATCCATTAAATAAACCACTAAATTTCCTTTGTCAAAGCAACAAAATATCCTGTAAATATTGCTTTTATATTCAATTCTAATTTCATAAAGTCCTTTTATACCTTCAATACTCTTAAAAAAATTTCTTGGAATTTTATCAAGAAAAGTTATCATAAATAAAACTTCATCTATTTTCTCCTTTGTTTTTTCATCTAATTGATTGAAAAACTGTTCAAAATAGTCTTTATAAAAAATAATTTCTCTGTTTGATTCCATTTTGCAAAGTTAACTAATTATGGAACATTTTACAAATTTTCAAAGATTATTTTCATATTTTTTATTTAATTTTTTATCAAAAAATCTAATTTTATCGTATTTTTGGCTATTCAAATTTTAAGAAAAAAATTATGAACTTCGACAGAAAAGATTTATCCAACAAACAGTTAATTACTTTATATAAACAACTCCTTAAACCTCGTTTAATTGAAGAAAAAATGCTTATCCTTATCAGGCAGGGAAAGGTTTCAAAATGGTTTTCAGGCATTGGACAAGAGGCAATTTCCGTAGGTATTACGGCTGCTTTAGAGGCAGATGAATATATTTTACCGATGCACCGAAACTTAGGTGTTTTTACTACTCGAAACATTCCATTGCATCGATTATTTTCGCAATGGCAAGGCAAGGCAAATGGTTTTACCAAGGGCAGAGATCGTTCGTTTCATTTTGGCACACAAGAATATAAAATTATTGGGATGATTTCGCATTTGGGCCCCCAACTCGGGGTGGCAGATGGCATTGCTTTGGCGCATAAACTATCCAATCGTAAAAAAGTTACCGCTGTTTTTACAGGTGAAGGCGCTACCTCCGAGGGCGATTTTCACGAAGCCTTAAACATAGCAGCCGTTTGGCAATTACCCGTTTTGTTTATTGTAGAAAATAACGGTTATGGACTTTCAACCCCAACCAACGAACAATTTTTATGTAAAAATATTGCTGATAAAGGCATCGGTTACGGGATGGAAAGCCATATTTTAGACGGGAATAATTTGCTTGAAGTGTATCACAAAATTGCAGAACTGAAACAATCGTTAGCCGAAAATCCTCGTCCTGTTTTATTAGAATTTAAAACTTTTCGGATGCGAGGGCACGAAGAAGCCAGTGGTACAAAATACGTTCCGCAAGAACTGATGGATGAGTGGAGAACTAAAGACCCTGTTCAAAATTTTAAAGACTATTTACTTCGGGTGAGTGTGCTTACGGAAGAAGAAGATGCACTAATAAAAACCGAAATTAAACAAGAAATAGACGAAAATTATCAAACCGCTTCTAACGAACCTGCTATTGAAGCAAACCTTGAAACAGAATTAAACGATGTGTATGCACCTTTTGATTTTCAGGAAGTTAAACCAACCACAGCTATAGAAAATGTTCGGTTTATAGATGCAATTCAACAAAGTTTACGAGAAAGTTTGCATAAACATAAAAACTTAGTGTTGATGGGGCAAGACATTGCCGAATATGGTGGAGCTTTTAAAATTACCGAAGGTTTTGTAAATGAATTTGGCAAAGACAGAATTAGAAACACACCCATTTGCGAAAGTGCTGTTATTTCTACAGGTATGGGCTTGTCTATCAATGGTTTTAAGGCAGTTATTGAGATGCAATTTGCCGATTTTGTTTCTACAGGTTTTAACCCGATTGTAAATTATTTAGCCAAAGTGCATTATCGCTGGAACGAAAAAGCCGATGTGGTAGTCAGGATGCCTTGTGGAGCAGGCGTGCAAGCGGGTCCATTTCATTCACAAACCAACGAGGCATGGTTTACCAAAACCCCAGGATTAAAAGTAGTGTATCCAGCCTTTCCTTACGATGCAAAAGGACTTCTAAACACTGCTATTGAAGACCCTAATCCTGTGTTGTTTTTTGAACATAAAGCCTTGTATAGAAGCGTGTATCAAGACGTGCCAACGACTTATTATACTTTGCCTCTTGGTAAAGCAACCCTTTTGCAAGAGGGTACCGATATAACAATTATAACTTTTGGAGCTGGTGTGCATTGGGCTTTAGAAACCCTTAAAAATAATCCTATAATTGCAGCCGATTTGATAGATTTACGAACCTTGCAACCCTTAGATACAGAAACCATCTTTGCCTCGGTTAAAAAAACAGGTAAAGCAATTATTTTGCAAGAAGACACCTTGTTTGGAGGCATAGCCTCAGATATTTCGGCTACGCTTATGGAACATTGTTTTATGTATTTAGATGCCCCTATAAAACGCATAGGCAGTTTAGAAACCCCAATACCTTTTGTAAAAAACTTAGAAGAACAGTACCTCCCCAAACAACGCTTTGAGAAGGAATTGTTGGCACTATTGGAGTATTAAAAAAGTGTATTTATAAAAACAATCCCCCTTTGAAACGGTTTGGAGGGGTTAATTTCTTTTGGCTGCATTTTTTATTGCTTTTTCTAAATTATCGCCAATTAATTCGTATGTGTCTAATTCAAAAATATTGTTTTGGTTGATGTGAAGTTGTCCTTCATTTCCTATATTTCCCCTATGTTGTCCTTTTGAATATAATGGATTTTTGAGAACTTCTTTACTACTCATTACCCAAAGAACAATTTGGTCTCTAAAAACAGCAACCCAAATAAAAACATCACAATATTGAGGTTTCAATTGTTGGAAGTTCATTGAGAAATTTTTAGTCGTATTTCTTGATAACGCCTTCATATAAAGGGGGTCATCACTGTCGCTGTCCACTGCTCTTGAAGCCTTAACCTCAATTTTTATTCCATCTAACCACAAATCATAATCGCCTGAATAGTTTTGATCTAATTTTTTATTGGGTACTTTAAGTTTTGAGCACTTACCTTGTATATATGTTTGTGCAAATTTTTCACCAAATCCTCTTGGAGCAGATATTTCAAAAACCCAAAGATTTGGATTAGCACTAATATATTCAGTTCGAATATCAATATATTGTTCGTAAGTAAGTCCGCCTTTTTCAATCAAATTACAAATAAGATGTTCATACTCGTTAAAGGGAAAAAATGATTGATCATCTTCCACAAGCTGAACAATTTCTTCTAATTATTTTCGTAGTTCCTGTAAAAGATTTTATAATTTTATTTTTTAATTCGGAAAGTTCCATTTTCTGTCTTTATAATTTGTAAATACTCTAAATAGGTTTCTTCTGAAAATTTTTTATATTTTTGAAAATAATCAATATGAATTGGGAGTAACTCAAGGTCGCCTCTTAGAACTTTATGGGTTGCAAATAACTTTTTAAAAAGCCAATTCATTAGTTCGCTATTGAGTAAATCAGCAAGTTGTTGTGCTGTAATAGTAATATTTGTTGGTATAAGAATGTTTGCACTATTCAACACAAATCGTTGCTTGTTGTCATAAAAAAAACAAAGGTTAGAAGAGATAAATTTGTAAATCAATTTTTCTTCGGCTCTATACATTTTGATGGGTGCCACCTGTTGAAAGTTTGAAAAATCATTCTGTATAAAATTACTTGCTTCTTTTAGTCCATTTTTTGAGATATCAGAACCTTTGTAAATAGGAATACTATTTTTATTTTCTTTTGTTTTATGGCAATATTTGTTGTTATTCCCTGTAACAATTCCCAAAGCCCATTTTGCTCTACCTTGCAAAGTTGTATGGTTAGACAAATACAGTTGATTAATTACTTCTGATTCTTCCTCGTTAGTCCAAAAATTAAAAATGTATTTCGGATTGTTTTTAAATGAAGATAATGGACGGTTATAACTTGTTTGATTGATGTTACATTCTACAACAGAATCATCTTTTGGTATTTGGTTTGCTACAATTATTGATTGTGCTTTGGTAACTAAACCTTTAAATGCTTTGTCATAATCAGTAAAACGTAAAATTTTTTTTGAAATAACTTTACTACGAATATCTTCAAAAGTAGCAATATTGAAAAATGCCTCCTGAATAAGAAATCCTAAAAAACCATCTTTTTTAAGCAACGTAAAACTTGCACTCATAAACAAAGAGGTTGTATCAAGGCTATTTCCACAGTTGTATATAGAGGCATATTTTTTTTTATCCGTTTTTTCAATTTTTTTACCCCAAGGTGGGTTAGTAAAGATTAAATCAAATGTAGTATTTTCTTTTTTAAATTTTAATGCTTCAATTAGAAAATTGCCAACTTTGATATTTTCTGTTTCAAATCCAAATTCATCTTTTATCCGTTGTTTGGTTATAAATATTGCATTTTCATCAACGTCAAATCCGTAAACATTTTTAGGTAAAACGCCCAATTTTATTGCTTGAATGATAAAGTTACCCGACCCACAACAAGGGTCTAAAAATTTTGCATCAGAATTTATAGGAATATTCTTAAACATATCTGAAACAACCCACAAGGGGGTGTAATAAATACCTTCTTTGTTACGAAACGAATCAGACAATGAATTTTCGTATTCAATACCAATTTTTTCCCCTTTATATTTTTGAATCAAATTACAAATATTATTAGTTACTACTTCGTGGTTATGGTTATCTTTTTGTAACTTGTTTGCTCTTGAATTTAATTTTTCTTTGCCAGCAATATTGGTCATAAAATTATCAAGAGAATCTTGAGTAATCAATCCTTTTCCATAAGTAGTTAAATACTTTGTTTTAACCCAATTACGAATAGTTGCAGCAGAAACATTAGCTGTTTTTGCTGCTTGCTCTACCGAAATTCCATTCATTTCTATTTCGTCAAATAAGTTAGTTTCCATTACACAAAGATATTAAAAAATATTTTGCTTTATGTCAGTTTCACAACGTTGTTGATGAAAGTTCAATGTTCCGTTTGTTCTGAAATATAAAATTTTGAGACTAATTCAGAATTTATATCTAAAATGTTTTGTAATTGAGTGCGAATGTTTAAATTTGTGCTGGCATTAGAATGATAAACTTGTTGCATAATTATTTTTATTTATGTTAAAACAAAAAATAATCAACTTTTTTATCTTTTTTTTCGGGTTTTTCTTTTTCGGCTACGCCTTCAAAGAAAAACCCGAAAAAAAAACAAATCTCATAAACAACGTTGTGAAACTTGACAATAATATTTATTTTTACTAAACTGATGTAATTATTTTCCAAATTATGAACTCCAACAAACAAGATATTGTAAAAAATGTTTTCACTAATTATTTAGAAAAAAAAGCCCATCGAAAAACGCCCGAACGTTACGCAATTTTACAAGAAATTTACAATTCAACCGAGCATTTTGATATTGAATCATTATATATTAAAATGAAAAATAAAAATTATAGAGTAAGCCGTGCTACGCTTTATAACACCATCGAATTACTTTTAGATTCTGGATTGGTAAGGCGTCATCAGTTTGGGCAAAACCAAGCACATTACGAAAAATCATACTTTGACAGGCAACATGATCATATTATTATCGAAAATACAGGTGATGTAGTCGAGTTTTGCGACCCACGAATTCAGCAAATTCAAAAAACACTGGAAGAGCTTTTTAATATAACCATTCATAAACATTCGTTGTATTTTTATGCTACCAAAACTGAACAAAAAATTACAGAAATTTAATACTTTTTAACTTTGTATTTTTCATTATACAACTAAAAACTAAAAACTATAAAGATATGTTTAGAAAATTTATTTTATTTACTGTTTTGTTTATAACCATAGGCTCTATTGCTTATTTTGCTTACATTTATTATGTTCCATATAGCGATGGAATTCGGTCGGGCGAGTTGATAAAAATTAGCCACAAAGGATATGTTATCAAAACCTGGGAAGGAGAAATTAGTCAAGGAATTTCAGGTTCTAATATTTTTAAATTTTCAGTTTTAGACAATAACCCTATGGTAATCAAAAAACTACGTGAATATCAAGGGAAATATGTAAAAGTTGAGTATGTAGAACGCCTAAGAACCTTTTATTGGTGGGGTGATACACGTTATTTTGTTACTTCTGTAGCCTTAGAAAAATCGCCTCTTTTTAACACTAAATAATTTTTTGTTTGTAATAAAAAAAATATTGCTTTGTTTAGAACAATATCTATCAACAAAGCAATATTTTATAGGGGTATGACAATTTCAACACTATCATTTAGATAAAATTCCTTGTTTTAAAATTTGTCCAAAGTTATAAATATCTTCATACGAAGTATAAAATGGCACAGGTGCAAATCGAATAACGTTGGGCTCTCTCCAATCTACAATTACCCCGTTTTTCATTAAATAATGGAACAATTCTTTACCATTTCCATGTAGAAAAACCGACAATTGACAGGCTCTTTCGGTTGTTTTTTCGGGAGTAATAATTTCAAAATTCCCATTAGTTTCGAAAGCAATTTCTTTTAAAACAAAGGTCAAATAAGCTGTAATTTTATCTCTTTTTTCAACTAATTTTTGCATACCTACTTCTGCGAACATTTCTACCGAAGCTAAATAGGGTGCTAACGCTAGTATTGGTAAATTACTCACTTGCCATCCGTTGGCACTTTCAATAGGCATAAATTCAGACTCCATTAAAAAACGTCTTTCTTTGTTATGCCCCCACCAACCAGCAAAACGGTTTAAGGATTTATCTTTATGATGCTTCTCGTGCACAAAAAATCCTGAAACATTTCCAGGTCCTGAATTCATATATTTATAACTACACCAAGCCGCAAAATCTAAATTCCAATTGTGTAAATCTAAGGATATATTACCCACTGCATGGGCTAAATCAAAACCTGCAATTGCTCCAACCGAATGTGTTTTTTTAGTAATTTTTTGCATATCAAACACTTGCCCTGTATAATAATTTACCCCACCTATAAAAACTAAAGCAAGCTCCTCTCCCACCCTATCAATAGTTTCTAAAATATCTTCTAATCGTATGTTTGCTTCCTCTGGTCGTCTTTTTACTTCTATAATAGCCTCGTTTGGGTCGTATCCATGAAATTTTACTTGTGTTTCGAGCAAATATTGATCACTTGGAAAGGCTTTTTCTTCACAAATAATTTTAAATCGTTGGGGGGTAGGTTTATAAAACGACACAAAAAGTAAATGTAAATTTATGGTTAGTGTATTCATTACACCAACTTCAGAAGGTTTTGCCCCTACAATTTTGCTTAAAGGCTCTGCAAAACGCTCATGATAGTCCCACCAAGGTTTTTCGGCATAAAAATGACCTTCAACAGCTAAATTAGCCCAGTCATTCATAACATCATCAACATATTTTTTGGTTCGCTTAGGCTGAAGTCCTAAAGAATTTCCTGTAAAATAAATAACATCTTTATTATTTACTTTTGGAAAAATAAATTCATTTTTATACCTATTTAACACATCCAAAGCATCTAATTGCTTGGCAAGCTCTAACGTATTTTTAAAAATCATAATTTTTTATTATTATTTGTAAAGTTTCACAATATTGTTGAAAAATTTAATTATTTATGTCCTATTTTCTTTTTATGTTGTTTTCATAACAAAATCTAATGTGTAATCGGGGTTAAAGTTCATAAACTACTAATCCGCTTCTAAATTTTGGCTCAATGTAAGTGCTTTTTGGAGGCATAATTAGTTGATTATCAGCAATTTGTTTTATCTCTGTGATATTTGAAGGATATAATAAAAATGCTAAAGCAAAATCTTTGTTGTCCACAAGTTCCACCACATTAGTAAGTGGATGCTTTCCAGAAATATATTCAATTCTATCATCATTCCGCAAATCTTCAATACCTAAAATAGGTTTTAAAACATAATCATATAAAATTTTAGCATCTAACAAATCTAAAACTGAACTTTTTAAATTAGAATTATTTTTAAAAACTAACTGATAAAAATTTTGTTTAAAATACAATCCAAATTCACCTTTTTTTTGAGGTTTATACCATTGATGACCTTTGTTTATGAGTTCAAAGTTTATTGTTAATTTTTCAAGAAAATCATCATCTGTAAGAGTGTTTAAGTCCGTTATCAATCGATGAAATTCGTAAATTTTTAGATTACTTTCAGCAATTAAAAAACTCATAAAATAGGGCAAATTTTCGTTGCCCAAATATTTATATTGTTCATATAACAAGGCTGCCGAAGCCGACCGATGATGTCCATCAGCAATATACAAATTTGGAATAGTTTCAAAATGATTTTGAAGCCATTCAATTTCATTAAAAGTATCTATTTTCCAGAGAGTATGTTTGGTTTTATCGGGTGTAGAAAACTTAAAAATAGGTTCTTTTTTTTTACGAAGGTTCATCCATGTAGAAAGTTCTACACAATCTGGATATGTAAGTAAAACAGGTTCGGTATTAAAACCAGCTTGATGCAAATAATCTGTAAATAATTCCACTCGATACCCAAGGGTGTCTTCGTGTTTTTTTATTATATTATTTTGATATTCTTCTACCGAAGTGCCTGCAATTATACCTGAAAAAACATTTTCTTTTGTTTCAAGTTCATAAACATAAAAAACAGCTTTCTCTTCTTGAACTAAAATATTTTCGGTTTTAAAATCATTATATTTATGATTGACCATTTTAAATCGTTTTTCATTTGCAACTTTTTGTGCATTTACATACGCTGGATGAATTATATGCAAAAAAGAAAATGGATTAAACTCAAGCCAAGCTGCTAATTCAGCAGGCGAATAATCATCGTAAACCCTGCAAGTTACCAAACCTATCTTGTCGTTTGCCGGTCGAACCGCTTTAAATGGAATAATTTTCATATATGAACTATCTAATTTTAGCTTGAAGTTACTCAATTATTGTATGTCTTTTTATAATTTTAAAAATTAAAATACGCTACAATATAAAATAAAATTATAAGCAAAATATTTTTAATTTGAATTGTAGTAGCAAATTTAAAACACCATACAAAAATATAAATAAAATACCACATTACTATCCGAAAATTAAAAGTGTTTAAGGAATCCATTCATCTCTGCTAAAATTCTTGTAAGCCCTCAGTAAAGCAATTGCACTTGCTAGGTGAATGTGCCCAATACATTTTTGGAATCATTTATGTAAAAAAGTCAAAAAAAAATATTATATTGCACGATTAAATTTTTTAACATAGATAACTAACACAAATTTTTATAATGACAGCGGACGGAGAAAAGTTAATTCCAATTAGTATTGAAGATGAAATGAAATCAGCCTACATTGATTATTCAATGTCGGTAATAGTATCAAGAGCCTTACCAGATGTAAGAGATGGTTTAAAACCAGTGCACAGAAGAGTTCTTTATGGAATGTATGATTTAGGTGTTTTTTCAAACAGAGCTCATAAAAAATCAGCTCGTATTGTAGGAGAAGTTTTAGGTAAATTTCACCCTCATGGAGACACTTCAGTATATGATGCCATGGTTCGGATGGCTCAGGAATGGAGTTTACGATATTTAATGGTTGATGGGCAAGGTAACTTTGGCTCAGTAGATGGTGATCCACCAGCTGCTATGCGATATACCGAAGCTCGTATGAAAAAAATATCTGAAGAAATGCTTGCAGATATTGAAAAAGAAACCGTTGATTATCAATTGAATTTTGATGATACGCTACAAGAACCAAAAGTTTTACCTACAAAAGTTCCTACCTTATTAATAAACGGAGCAGCTGGTATTGCTGTAGGTATGGCAACAAATATGCCACCTCATAATTTATCAGAAGTTATAGACGGAACTTTAGCTTATATTGACAATTCTGACATAACAATAGATGAACTAATAAATTATGTAAAAGCACCTGATTTCCCTACCGGAGGAACTATTTATGGATATGACGGAGTTAGAGAAGCCTTTAAAACCGGCAGAGGTCGTATTGTAATACGTGCCAAAACAAATTTTGAAGAAATTAACGGACGAGAAGCAATAATTGTAACCGAAATTCCTTATCAAGTAAACAAAGCTGAAATGATTAAAAAAACAGCTGACCTTGTAAACGATAAAAAAATTGAAGGTATTTCAAACATCCGAGACGAATCTGATAGAACAGGTATGCGAATTGTTTACGAACTAAAACGTGATGCAGTTCCAAACGTAGTTTTAAACACTTTATTCAAATATACAGCACTACAAACTTCGTTTAGTGTAAATAATATTGCCTTAGTAAACGGTCGCCCTCAATTATTAAATTTAAAAGATTTAATACATTATTTTGTTGAACATCGGCACGATGTGGTTACTCGAAGAGCACAATTTGAACTTAAAAAAGCAGAAGAAAGAGCCCATATTTTAGAAGGACTAATTATTGCTTCTGACAATATTGATGAAGTTATTAAACTTATAAGAGCCTCAAAAGACGGTGAAGAAGCTAGAAACCGTTTAATGGAACGCTTTAGTTTATCTGAAATACAAGCAAGAGCCATTGTTGAAATGCGATTACGACAATTAACAGGCTTAGAACAAGATAAACTTCGTGCAGAATTTGATGAAATAATGAAACTAATAACACATTTAAAAGATTTATTAGCCAGCAAAGAAATGCGAATGAACCTCATCAAAGAAGAACTTACTGAAATAAAAGAAAAATACGGAGACGAAAGACGTTCAATTATTGAATATGCCGGAGGAGATGTAAGTATAGAAGATTTAATTGCTGACGAAAGCGTTGTTATTACCATCTCTCATGCAGGATATATCAAACGAACTCCATTATCAGAATACAAAACTCAAAGCAGAGGAGGAAGAGGTCAAAAAGGCGTTGCCACAAGAGACCAAGACTTTTTAGAACAACTTTTTGTGGCAACAAATCATCAATATATGATGTTTTTTACTCAAAAAGGTAAATGTTTCTGGATGCGAGTATATGAACTGCCCGAAGGTAATAAAAACACCAAAGGTAGAGCTCTGCAAAATCTTATAAATATTGAAAATGACGACAAAGTAAAAGCTGTAATTTGCACACAAGACCTTAAAAATGAAGAATATGTTAATAATCATTACTTGATAATGGTTACTAAAAAAGGAATTGTTAAAAAAACCAAATTACAACTATACTCAAAACCAAGACAAAACGGTATCAATGCAATTACAATAAAAAAAGGTGATGAACTTTTAGAAGCAAAACTAACCAATGGAGAAAGTCATGTATTACTTGCAGGTCGTTCAGGAAGATTATGTAGATTTGAAGAAGTAAAAACAAGACCTATGGGGCGAACTGCAGCTGGGGTAAAAGGCATAAAACTTGCTAACGATGTAGATGAAGTTATAGGAATGGTAACGGTAAATGATATGAATGCAGAGATTTTAGTAGTATCAGAAAACGGCTTCGGAAAACGCTCATCTTTAGAAGATTATAGAATAACTAATAGAGGAGGAAAAGGAGTAATTACCTTAAAAATAACAGAAAAAACAGGTCAGTTAGTATCTATAAACGAGGTTACAGATGCAGATGATTTAATGATTATCAACAAATCTGGCTTAACAATCCGAATGAATGTATCTGAATTACGAGTTATGGGAAGGAATACTCAAGGTGTTAAACTAATAAATATAAAAGGAGACGATGCTATTGCTGCCGTTACCAAAGTTTTAAGAGAAGACGAAAATGATGAGGACGAGGATGCTGAAAATAATTCTGACACAACATTTGAAAATACTAGTGAAACAAATTAAATCTAAAAAATAAAATTAATTTTTTAACCTAAAATAATAAACAAAATGAAACAATTTAAAAATATAGTGTTTACCATTTTTTTTGTAACACTATCAGTTCAAGCACAAAAAGATGAATTAAAAACTCTTAAAAAAATTCATGCAAAGGAAACGCTAAGCCCACAAGATATTAGTGATTATAACACTGCTGTTTCTGCATTAGAACCTTTGGCACAAGCCGAGGCAGACAAAGTTCAATACAATTATTACAAAGCAGTGTCTCCACTTTTAGAAATATCCCAAGTATATGAAAAAAACCCTAAAATTGCAGACTCTAAATTAAATTTAGATTATATAAAATCGTTGCTATCAACTTTTCAAAACACCTTAGATTACGAAAAATCAACAGGAAAAAAAGTTTTTACTGATAGAATTTCACTATTTAAAAACCAATTTGCTCCTATTGTTAATCAAGTTGCTTATAATTTTAATACTGACCAAAAACTAAAAGAAGCATCAGAGATGTTTTATGCAACTTATTTATTACAACCAGAAAAACAAGGTTTAAATTTATACTATGCAGCTGTAATAGCTACTCAAAATAAAGATTTTACAAATGCTTTAATATATTTTAATGAACTTAAAAAAATAGGATTTACAGGCGAAGGAACAAACTATTTTGCTCTTAATAAAGAAACTAAAAAAGAAGAGCTTTTTGGAGATAAAGTTCAGCGAGATTTATTTGTAAAAGCAGGAACACATGAAAAACCTCGTGATGAAAAAGTTCCTTCAAAAAGACCAGAAATATTAAAACTTATTGCAGAAATATATAGCATAAATAACAATATTGATAACGCTAAAATTGCCTTTGCAGATGCAAAAGAATTATCACCAAACGATGTTGAACTTTTAACCAGTGAAGCAAATATGTATTATAACACAGGTGATACTGAAACGTATAAAAAACTAATCAACGAAATCATTCAAAAAGACCCAAACAACGCTAAAATGTATTATAATTTAGGGTATGTTGCTTTAAAAGATGATGAAAAACTTGTAAAAGAAATTAATGAAGTTATTAATAGTGATAAGAAAAAATTTGCAGAATTAGACAAACAAAGAAAAGAATTATACAAAAAAGCACTTCCATACTTTGAAAAATCTTATGAACTAGACAATACAAATGCAGATACAATTGAATTTTTAAAATTTTCATACAGAGTTTTAGAAATGACTGCAAAAGAAAAAGAATTTGAAAATAAATAAGAAATATCTATTTTAGAAGCCCCCTAAAAATCAACAAACCTCAAAGGTTTTTAAAAACCTTTGAGGTTTATTAAACATAAACGAAGAGAAAATTTTTGTAAAATAACATGAGTGAAGAAATAAAAAAAAATAATTATTCTGCCGATAGTATTCAGGCATTAGAAGGAATGGAACACGTTCGGATGCGCCCATCAATGTATATTGGAGATACCGGAACTCGAGGTTTGCATCATTTGGTATATGAAGTTGTTGATAATTCAATTGATGAGGCTTTGGCTGGGCATTGTGATATAATTTCAGTATTTATTAACGAAGATAATTCAATTTCAGTAGAAGATAACGGGCGAGGTATTCCTGTTGATATACACAAAAAGGAGGGGGTTTCGGCCCTTGAAGTTGTAATGACAAAAATTGGAGCCGGAGGTAAATTTGATAAAGATTCTTATAAAGTTTCAGGAGGGCTTCACGGAGTTGGAGTTTCGTGTGTAAACGCATTGTCAGACCACCTAAAAGCAACTGTTTTTAGAGACGGAAAAATTTATGAACAAGAATATGAAAGAGGCAAATCGTTATATCCCGTAAAACAAGTTGGAGAAACTCAAAAAAGAGGAACACAAGTTACATTTAAACCCGATGCAACAATTTTTACACAAACTCTTGAGTATTCTTATGACACACTTGCTGCTCGGATGCGTGAACTATCATTTTTAAATAAAGGAATAACCATTTCATTAACCGATAAAAGAAATACAGACAAAGAAGGAAATTTTATTTCAGAAGTATTTCATTCAAAAGAAGGATTAAAAGAATTTGTTAAATTTTTAGACGGAAATCGGGTGCCAATTATTAGTCATGTGATTAGTATGGAAAACGATAAAGGTGAAATCCCTGTTGAAGTAGCTCTAATTTATAACGATGGATATAGCGAAAACATATTTTCGTACGTAAACAACATCAATACACACGAAGGAGGAACACATTTACAAGGTTTTAGAACAGGTTTAACTCGAACACTAAAAAAATATGCAGACAATTCAGGGTTATTAGAAAAATTAAAATTTGAAATTGCAGGAGATGATTTTAGAGAAGGATTAACAGCAATTATTTCTGTAAAAGTATCAGAACCACAATTTGAAGGCCAAACAAAAACAAAATTAGGCAACCGAGAAGTAGTTTCACCAGTGAGCCAAGCAGTTGCCGAAATGCTTGAAAATTATTTAGAAGAAAACCCTAATGATGCAAAAACAATTGTTCAAAAAGTTATTTTAGCTGCTCAAGCACGTCATGCCGCCAAAAAAGCACGTGAAATGGTGCAACGAAAATCGGTAATGGGAGGAGGCGGATTACCTGGAAAATTATCTGACTGCTCTGAACAAGACCCTGCAAAATGCGAAATATTTTTTGTGGAAGGAGATTCAGCAGGAGGAACTGCAAAACAAGGAAGAGACCGTAATTTTCAAGCAATTATGCCACTAAGAGGTAAAATATTAAATGTTGAAAAAGCAATGCACCACAAAGTTTTTGAAAACGAAGAAATCAGAAATATTTTTACAGCACTCGGAGTAACCATAGGAACAGCAGAAGATAGCAAAGCCCTGAATATAGAAAAATTACGATACCACAAAATAGTAATTATGTGTGATGCCGATGTGGACGGTAGCCATATCGCAACTTTAATACTAACATTTTTATTTAGATATATGAAAGAACTAATAGAACAAGGATATGTTTATATTGCAACTCCCCCACTCTATTTAGTAAAAAAAGGAAACAAAAAAGAATATGCATGGAACGATAATCAACGTGATTTAGCAAACGAACGAATGGGAGGTGGTGCCGGAATCCAACGATATAAAGGTCTTGGAGAAATGAATGCTGAACAACTTTGGGAAACTACAATGAACCCTGAATATAGAACCCTAAGACAAGTAAATATTGAAAATATTGCTGAAGCCGATAGAATATTTTCAATGCTAATGGGTGATGAAGTACCACCAAGAAGAGAATTTATAGAAAAAAACGCTACCTATGCAAAAATTGACGCTTAAATTAAAATTACTAATCATCTTAATATTTGTAAGTAACCAAACGAATAGTCAAGATTTAGGACAACAAATTTCAAATTTAATAAACGATGCTATTTGGTATTCTGATAAATATATAACTCCGGCAACCGATGGTGCTGTTTATATGGCATCGTCAGGCTGGATGAATAGCCCTAAAAAAAGAAAATTATTTTCATTTGATGTTTCAATTCATGCAAATGCATTTATTATTCCAAACCGAGATTCAAAATTTAACATTAAAAATAATGATTTCAAGTTTTTTGAAATACACAATGCCACATCTGCAATAGTTCCATCGGCTTTAGGAAATAAAGATTTTGTATATCTAAAAGGAACATTAAACGGAAGTTTAGTATGGCTTAAAACCCCTGAAGGTATTACTCAAAAATTTGCAGCTTATTCTTACCTAAAATCTTCTATTGCATTATTGTATGGGACAGAAATAATTGTTAAATACTCCCCAAAAGTAAAAATAAACAAAGGCGAATATCAAGTGTATGGCTTTGGCATTCAACATAATATTGACCAATATTTTAAAAAACTAAATGATAAAAAAATAAATTTTGCAACCTTAGCCCTCTACTCCTTCGAAAAAATTCAAAATTCGTTCATAACCATTGATACTCCTTATGGGAATTTAGGTATAAATACACTAATTGGAGAAGTAAATACCTATCAATTTCAAATTAATGCATCAAAAGAATTTAAAAAACTTGAGATTATGGGAGGAGTGCTATTCAATGTAAGTGATTTTAAATATTTTGTTGGTGGAAATAAAGGCACAAGTGAAATTAGTATTAATGGGCAAAATTTTCAAGATTATTATAACTTACGATTAAAAGAAATCTACAAAACCAAAACCAATTTTATAGGCGAAGTTTCGTTTAGATACAATCTTTATAAAGGCTTATATGCACAATCGGTTTTCGGATTTGGCAAGTTTATCAATGGTAATTTTTCCGCTCAATATCAATTTTAATTTTTAATACAATGATTATTAGGGGTTTTATCTACTTATTTTTGTTAATTTCATTAAATTTAACTGCACAAAATTTTACAAAAAAAGATAGTTTACAAGGTGGTTTTTCAAAAGAAAGAATGTGCTTTGATGTAAAACAATACAACCTAAATATAACCTTAAATATAGAAAAAAAACAAATAATTGGTTACAACGAAATAACATTTGAACCTCTTGAAAATACTGAAAAAATACAGTTAGATTTATTTGAAAATATGCAAATTGATAGCATTGTTTTTCAGGATAAAAAGTTAAATTATAAGCGAGAATTTAATGCCGTTTTTATAAATTTTCCTACAATTTTAGAACCAAAAACTACTCAAAAATTAGTTTTTTACTACAACGGAAACCCACAAATTGCTAAAAACGCTCCCTGGGACGGAGGCTTTGTTTTTAAACATGACTCAAATGGTAAACCATGGGTAGGAGTGGCAGTTCAAGGAACTGGCCCAAGCCTTTGGTATCCTGTAAAAGAAGGACAAACAGATGAACCCGATTTAGGAGCAAAAATTTCTGTAGCAGTACCAAATGGATTAATGAACGTTTCAAATGGTAAATTTATTGGTTCAGAAGATTTAAAAAATGGTTATACTCGATGGAATTGGGAGGTAAAAAACCCAATAAACAACTACAATATTACCTTAAATGTTGCCAATTACTCCGAAATCAAAGACAAAATTGATGATTTAAACATAACTTACTATGTTTTAAAAGAAAATACAAGCAAAGCTAAAAAACATTTTGAAGAAATAAAAACCATGATGAATTGCTATCAAACCAAGTTTGGTGTTTATCCTTTCATCGAAGATGGTTATAAATTAGTAGAAACTCCTTATTTAGGTATGGAGCATCAAAGTGCTGTGGCTTATGGTAATCAATACAAAAAAGGCTATCTCGGTAACGATGTTTCAGGAACTGGTGAAGGCCTGTTTTTTGATTTTGTTGTTATTCATGAAACGGCTCATGAGTGGTTTGGAAATAGCATCACCTCAAAAGATATTGCCGATATGTGGATACACGAAGGTTTTACTACTTATGCTGAATCAGTTTATATTGAATGTGTAAAAGGATATGAAACGGCTCAAAAATATATAAACGGACAAGGCAAACGAGTGATGAACGACCGACCTATAATTGGAAAATTTGGGGTAAACAACAAGGGTTCTGTTGATATGTATAACAAAGGGGCAATGCTAATCAATACAATTCGTCATATAGTAAATAACGACCAACAATGGTGGGAAATTTTATATAAATTTTCAACCACTTTTAAACATAAAATTATAGATACCCAAACGGTTATAACTTTTTTTGAAACTGAAACGAAACAAAAATTAGCTTCAATTTTTGATCAATATTTAAACTATAAAAATATTCCAAAATTAGATTTACAATTAACCGACAACAACCTTTATTTTAAATGGACTGCAGATGTTCAATCGTTTGAAATGCCAGTAGAAATAACCATAAAAGGTAAATTACTTCGCTTAAAACCTACTACCACTTGGAAACGATTGCCAGTAAGCATACAATCAATTGATGAAATAAACATTCATCAACAAAAATTTTACATAAAAGTAACAAAATAATTTTAATTTTCTATTATCGTTTTTACAACTCGTTCCAAAACATGTATACTTCACCCTAATATTACTTCTCTATGACTATTCTTTCAATTATTTTAATTATTGTTGCACTTGCGATTGGTTTTATTATTTCAAAAATTATGTTGCAAGGAAAAGTACAAGCAATACAAGCGGTTGCAGATGAAAAAGAAAAATATTTTTCACAAAAAATAGAACAAATAGAACAAGAAGTTGCAAAAAAAGAAGTTCAAATTAACCAAATTAGAATCGAAAAAGAAGCTATTAACAAACAATTAACCATAAAAGAAATTGATTTTGAAAATTTGTGGGAACGAAACAAAGAACAAAAGGAAGAAATAAACAAAATTCAAGAAAAATTTACCAAAGAATTTGAAAACTTAGCTAATAAAATTTTAGAAGAAAAATCAATTAAATTTACAGAGCAAAATAAAGAAAATTTAAAAAATATTCTGACACCCTTAAACGAAAAAATTCAATTATTTGAACGTAAAGTTGAAGATTCGCAAAAAGAAAACATAGGTTTACATGCGGCATTAAAAGAACAACTATTTAGCTTACAAAATCAAAATTTAAAAATAACAAAAGAAGCTGAAAACCTAACCAAAGCTTTAAAAGGCGATAGTAAAACGCAAGGAAACTGGGGCGAATTGGTGCTCGAAAAAGTATTAGAAAAATCAGGTTTAGAAAAAGACAGAGAATATTTTGTGCAAAAAAGTTTTATAACCGACGAAAATACAAGGGTTCAGCCAGATATAGTTATCAATTTACCCGATGGTAAAAAAATTGTTGTGGATTCTAAAGTATCATTAACTGCCTTTGAAAAATTCATAAATGAAGAAGACGATGCATTAAAAACCAATCATTTAAAAGAACATTTAAATTCGATAAAAAAACATATTGATCAGCTGAGCGATAAAAATTACTATGAAATTTTTAGAGATGAAAGTCCAAATTTTGTATTGCTATTTATACCAATGGAACCCGCATTTGCAGTAGCCATAAACGAAGATAACAACCTGTATAGCAAAGCATTAGAACAAAATATTGTAATTGTTACACCTTCAACCCTATTGGCAACACTCCGAACCATCAGTAGTATGTGGAGCAACCAAAAACAGCAAGAAAATGCGTTAGAAATTGCCAAACAAGCAGGTGCTTTATACGATAAATTTGAAGGATTTGTACAAGATTTAATAAAAATTGGCAAAAAAATGGACGAAGCAAAAGTCGAATATGGCAATGCTATGAACAAATTGATAGACGGTAACGGAAATATTATTGTTAGCATTGAAAAGCTTAAAAAAATGGGAGCAAAAGCAAAAAAATCGTTACCCGAAAGTCTGCTTCAACGTTCCAATTACCCACAGATTGATTTTATTGAAGAATAAAAAAGCGTTGTATTTTTACAACGCTTTTTTATAAAACAAGATTAAGCATTTTTTAAAATTCTAATTTGTTTTTGTTTGTCTTTCCAAATTATCAAATCTTCTTTCAATTTTTCAATGTTTCTTTCCACTTCTTTTATCAACGGATTATTAGTTTTTGAACTCGATATAAACTGGATATTATTCTCTAATTGGAATAAATCATTCTGAATTTCATCAATTTTTCGGTTGATGAAAATATGCTCGTTTTCTAATTTTCTTTTATCATCACTACCTTTTAAGTTGCCTAAATGGTTGCTAAATCGCATCATTTCTGAGTCTTTTTTACTCTTGCTTAATTTTTCAAACAATACATCTAAAATTTTATTAAACTTACTATCTATGTACCATTTTTGTTCCGAAACTTTACCAAAGGCTTTCCAGTTTTCAATATGCTTTTTAATTCCGTCTAAATCAGCTTTGTAATCATTGGTAAGTTCAAATGATTTTAAGACTTCCAAATAGGCTTTTTTCTGCTCATAAACCTCGTCCACAACTTTGTTTGCTTCTTTTTTATAAGCATGATACCTATCAAAATAATGGTTGCAAGCATCTTTAAAGTTTTTCCAAAGTTCGTCTGAAAATTTACGAGGCACGTGCCCAATAGATTTCCAATCTTCTTGAATTTTTTGAAAAACAGCTGTTGCATTGGCAAAATCTTCTGTATCTTTTAACTGATTGGCTTGCTCAATTAGGGCTATTTTTTTGGTTAAATTATTGTTTTGTTCACTTTTAAGATTTTTATAAAAATTATTTTTTGAAGCATTAAAATCTCTTAAAACTTTTTTAAATTCATTCCAAACTTCATCCATATTTTCTAACGGAACTTTACCAGCTTTTAAAAACTCCGCACGTAATTCTTCTACTTTTTTAATTTGACCTTGCCATTGGTTATGATTTTCAATAGGCTCTGCTACAACTTTCGATAAATTTTGAATAATTTCTTTCTTTTTAACTAAATTTTCAGTTTCTTTTTCTCTAAATTTTTCAAAAAGTTGTTCTCTTTTATCATGAATTTGTTTGGTAAGTTCGCTAAAACGATTCCAAATATATTCTCGATGTTCTTTAGAAACTGGTCCAATATCTTCCTTCCAAACTCGGTGCAATCGTTGCAATTCTTTAAATGCTTTGGGCACATCAGCTTCATCAATTAATGCTTCGACACGTTCGATAATACGTTGCTTTTGTTCTAAATTATTTTTAAAATCTTGATCTCTGGCTTCTTTATCTAAATGTAAATAATCATAAAAACGTTCGATATGAAAATGATAATTATTCCAAACGTGATTATATTTATCGCGAGGAATAGGTCCGATGGTTTTCCAACGTTCACGAAGTTCATTTACTTTTTTAAGCATATCTAAAATTCGAATATCCGAATCAAAAATATGTCGTAATTCTTCAATGATGGTTTCTCTATCGGCTAAATTTTGTTTTAGCTTATTTTGTTGATTTTTTAAAACTTCGTTTCGCTTGTTTCTAATGCTATTCATTGCAGTATCGAAACGGTTTTTTAGCGGAAAATCATACGAAAAAGTGGCATTTTCATCTATGTTTTCAGCATAAAAAGCTGCCTTTTTTTCGTCTAATAATTCATTAAATTTAGTTAAAAAATTTCTTTTAACTTCTTCTATTTGCTCTTTTGCGGTAGTAACATCCTTTAAAGCAGTTATTTTTTCAAGCTCATCTACCAATTGCTCCATAGACCAATTTGTGTAATCTTGCAGGGGCAAAATTTCATCTTTTGAAGCCTCTTGCTCGCTATCAATGGCAATAGAATCTTCTAAAGAATTTGCTGTATTTTCTGTTTCGGTTGACATGTTTTCGGTTGCCATACCCTCTAATCCTTCTGCTTCGTGCAGGTTATCATTCTTTTGTTCTAACATTTTTTTAGGCTTAAAACTTATTTATAAATTTTTCAAAATTACAAATCAACCAATCAAAAGTTTGATCATCAGTAATTATTGTGCAAATTAAAACTTTTTTTTTGATTTATCCATCACTTTTGCCAAATTTCCCACGATTTTTCTGCTTGTAATTGTAACATTTCTAATCCATTTTTAGTTAAAGCTCCTTTTATTTTCGCTAATTTCAAAAAAAGAGATTCAGATGGGTTATAAATCAAATCATAACATAAGTGATTGTTATTCAAATAATTATATGGTATATCTGGACAACTATCAACATTCGGGAACGTGCCCAAAGGTGTGGAATTGATAATAATTTGATGCTCCAAAATTATTTTTTTATCAATTTCAGCATAGGTTATATTTGTAGCATTTTTGGTTCGGGAAACTATTGTATAAGGTATTTTAAGCTGCTCCAAAGCATAAAAAATAGCTTTTGAAGCTCCTCCAGTCCCTAAAATAAGTGCTTTTTTATGATTTTTTTTAAGCAAGGTTTCCAACGATTTTGAAAAACCAAAAAAATCAGTATTATAACCTATCAATTTTCTATCATTTGTAATTTTTACAACATTTATAGCTCCAATTTTTTGTGCTTCATCATCTATCATATCTAAATAGTATGCAATTTTTTCTTTATAAGGAATAGTAACATTAAATCCTTGTAAATCAGGGTTTTTATCAATAATTTCGGGCAATCTATCTATTGTTTCGATATCAAAATTTTGATAAAAGTATCCTTTTAAACCCAAATTTTGAATTTTTTTGGTAAAATATTTTTTTGAAAATGAATAACTAATATTTCTCCCTATCAATCCAAAAGTTGTCATTTTAGAGGTTTTTTTTGTGCTGAAATATTTTAATTATCATCGGTAAAATTGAAAGAAAAATAATACCTAACACAAATTTTGTGAAATTGGCTTTTATCCAAGGAATTTGACCTAAAAAATAGCCTAAAAATGTGATACTCACTACCCAAATCACCGCTCCAATAACACAAAAAAGAATATATTTTGTATATTTCATACTTCCGGCACCTGCCACAAATGGGGCAATGGTTCGAATAATAGGCATAAAACGTGCAATAACTACTGCTTTTCCTCCGTTTTTTTCAAAAAAGGCTTCGGTTTTTTGAATATATTCTTTCTTTAAAAATAATATTTTTTCTTTTGATTTTATATAATTTCCGAATTTATTACCTACAAAATAGTTTAGATTATCGCCCAATAAAGCTGCTAAGATAAGCAACGGAATGATGATTGATAAACTAATTTCGCCTGTGGTTGCTGCAATAACACCTATGGCAAAAAGCATAGAATCGCCTGGTAGCAAAGGCATTACTACAAAACCTGTTTCTACAAATACTACCAAAAATAAAATTACATAAATCAGGGTATTGTATTGCTCAATTAGATCTTGAATTACGGTTAAAGGGTCTTTTAAAAAATGTAATAAAAAATCAATAATTTCCATTTGTTATTTTGTTTTTTGATTATTATTTTATGTATTTATTGATTGTTTCTTGAATAATGGGTATTTCAAAAATTTGTGGAAAATAATCGTGTATAATTTTATGCTTTTTAGGGGCTATTTTTAGTGCTTTTTCTAAAAATTCGATCCCTTTTTCAGTAGTATTGTTTAGAAAATGAAAGCCTGCCAATCGATAATCAAATTCATATTCGTTTTCATATACTTCGGTAGCTTGTGCAAGCACTTCTAAGCCCAACGAAATTTCTCCTAAAAGATTGAGAGTATCTACCCAAAGAATAAAATTATTAAATTTTAAATTACCACATTCAAACGATTTTCGGAAACCAAATTCTGCCTTGTCAAAAAATAATAATTGTATGTTTACTTGTGCAAAAATTGCCCAATATTTTGAGTTTTCGTTGTCTATTTCGAGTGCACTATTTAAGTAGAACAAAGCTTTTTCGTATTTTTTTTGTTTGATATAGAACTTTGTAATAGCAATCCAAGCCTTGTCTAACAAAGGGTCTTCATAAATTGCTTTGTTAAAATACTTTAAAGCATTTTCATAATCTTTTTGTTTGTTATAACATTTTCCCATCCTAAAATAGGCGTATCCACTGGGGTCGTCTATGGCAAGAGTTGTTTTATAACAAGCTAAAGCTTCGTCATATTTCTTTAGTTTTTCTAATGATTTTCCTTTTTCAAAATATGCTCCTGTAAAAGTTTCGTCTATATCAATGGCATAATTATATGCCCAAACAGATTTTTCGTATTGTTTGGTATAGTAATATTCTTTGCCTAAATGATGCCAAGCCACATCAGAATATGGATTTTTATCAATATATGAATTTAAAAACTCAATAGATTCGTTGTTTTGATCTAAAAGATCAAAACAATAAACAATGTTATATAATGCTGAATGATCTTCAGGGTCGTTTTCTAAACACAAAATAAAATTATTTTTAGCTTCTTCTAAGTTGTCTAAAAACAAATATTCCATACCTAAAAGTGAATAAAATTCAGCTGGTTCATCAGTATATTTTAAACCAATTTTCAAATTTTCAATGGCTTTTTCATGAAAATGTTTTCTAGAGTAAATACTAGCTTTTAGTAAAAAAATATCTTCGTTGGCTGGCTGAATGGTATATAATTGGTCTACCAATTTTTCGGCTATATCTAATTTATCTTCAAACAAATACACTTCCACCTGAACCAATTTTAATCCAAAAGAATTAGGGTGCTGGTCAAGTGCTAATTTAAGTGCTTTTTTAGCTAAATTTAGTTTTCCGTTATCTAAATAATAAAAAATAATATCTTCAAATTCTTCCGAATCAAAAAAGAAAACTTTGTTTGTTTTCAGCATCGATTCAAATTTTTGAAGTTGCAAATCATCATTTTTATCTTCGTTTGTTTCCAAATTCATAGGTTTTACTTTAAATTTTCAACAGATTAAAAATCTATTTTTATTTTTTTACCCCTTTTAGGGTTTTAGAAAATATTTTATAAAGGTATAAAAAATATTGGGATTATACAATGAAGTGTTTTCAAAGTCTATTAAAAATATTTTTAATTTTTAAACTTATAACTCCAAAAATTGCTTCTTTGATGATTGCTGTGCTCATTTTTGATTGTCCTTTGGCACGATCGGTAAAAATAATAGGGACTTCAACAATTTTTAAATTTTTAGCATAAACTCGGTATTTCATTTCAATTTGAAAAGCATATCCTACAAACTTAATCTTATCTAAGTTTATAATTTTTAATGTTTTACGTTCATAACAAACAAAACCAGCCGTTGCATCATGTATTTTCATTCCTGTAATAAACTGCACGTATTTTGAGGCAAAAAATGATAATAAAACTCTGCTAAGAGGCCAATTGACTACATTAACTCCGTTTGAATACCGAGAGCCCACTGCCATTGCTGCTCCGTTTTCGCAAGCGGTTTGCAGTCTTATTAAATCTGTTGGATTATGCGAAAAATCGGCATCCATTTCAAATATATAGTCATATTTTTTTTCTAAAGCCCACCTAAAGCCGTGTACATAAGCGCTTCCTAAACCTTCTTTTTTGGCTCTTACTTCTAAATATAATTGTTCTGGGTAGGTTTGCATTAGTTTTTTAACTGCTACAGCCGTTCCATCGGGCGAATTATCATCTACTATTAAAATATGAAACGGATTTGGCAATGAAAATACATATGTTATGATGCTTTCAATATTTTCAATTTCGTTATACGTGGGGATTATTACAAGAGTTTTTGTAGGCATTTTTACTTAAAATTATTTTTTATAACTTTTTCCGTCAAGCACTATACTATATAGGGGACTTCTATAGGGGATTTTTAAAAATTTATTTTTATTACAAAAAGTTCTTTTTAAAATTAGTTCGTTAAAATTT
>CAYXAF010000029.1:0-25266 GCA_964463035.1 uncultured Flavobacterium sp. | reverse complement strand
GTTAAGGAACTTTGTTGCTTATATTTTTAATTTAGTCGGTTAGTAGTGATTGTTTTCATACAATTTAATTAGGTTAATAAAAAATTTAGTTAAAATTTAGATTAATAAAAAACTTATATACTCACTTCAAAAGTTAAAATTATACAAAAATTTAATACAAATTTATGATTTTATTAATAAAACAGCACCGAAAACGTTTTCGTGTTAAAAACTTTTAATAATTATAAAAAAAGGTATATAAAAATGTGTTATTTTAAAAAAAATAATTTATTTTTATTGTTTTTATAAATTTCAATAAAAGTTATGCTTTATTTTACCATAAATAAAACCAAAGAATGCGAAAAAAAATTACACTTAAACAAATAGCAAAAGAACTTGAAGTATCCATTTCAACTGTTTCAAAATCATTAAAAGATAGCTCCGAGATTAGCGAAGATACTCGGCTAAAAGTTCAGGCATTTGCAAAAATGTATAATTATAAACCTAATAATATTGCCCTTAGTTTAAAAAACAGAAAATCTAAAACTATTGGAATTATTATTCCTGAAATAGTACATTATTTTTTTGCTAATATTATAAGTGGAATAGAGCAAGTGGCTAATGAAAATGGGTATAATGTATTAGTTTGTTTGTCAGACGAATCGTTTGACAAAGAAGTTTTAAATATGGAAATGCTTGCAAATGGCAGCACCGATGGTTTTATTATTTCACTCTCAAAAGAAACGCAACAACGAAAAGATTTTCATCATATACAAGAGGTTATTAACCAAGGAATGCCAGTAGTTTTATTTGATAGAATTACGAATGATATTTCGTGTGATAAGGTTGTTATTGATGATGCTAAAGCATCTTATGAAGCAGTTTCTTACCTTATTAATATTGAAAAACGAAAAAAAATAGCAATTCTCACAACGGTTGATTACGTAAGCGTAGGTAAATTAAGGACCGGAGGATATTTAACTGCTTTAAAAAAATACGGAATAAATATTGATAATAGTTTAATTTTAAAAATAGAAGATATAGAAAATTGTGCTACAAAAATTGATACTTTTTTAAGTGAAAATGATATTGATGCTATATTTTCTGTAAATGAAATTTTTGCAGTTTTTGCTTTAAAATCAGCCTTAAAATTAGGAATTAGTATCCCTAATAATCTTTCAATTATAGCTTTTACAGATGGTTTAATTTCTAAATACTCAACTCCTACAATTTCAACCATTAGCCAAAACGAAATTTTGATGGGTAGAAAAGCAGCAAAAATGCTCATTAATAGGCTTGAAAACGAGAGTGAAACCGATGAGGAAGAATTTTTTACTACCGAAATTATCCCTACTCATTTAGTTTTACGAGAATCTACTTTTTCAAAATAAAAAAGAACAACAAATTGTAATAAAAATGAATTATTGAAAATCTCCTTAAATTAAAGCAAGTGGATAAATACATTTCTACGAATAAATTTTTTGATACAAATCTTGGTATTTTTCTTTAATTATTTTTCGTTTTAGTTTTAGGGTTGGGGTTAAATGCCCTGCATCGATGCTCCAAACATCGGGGGTTAGTTCAAATTTTTTGATTTTTTCCCAGCTACCAAAACGTTCGTTTATATGGTCTAATTCTTCTTGTATTCGAGTTTTTACCTGTGGGTTATTTACAATTTCTTCGTTGGTTGTCCCGATGGTAAAATGTTTATGTTTTGCCCATTCTTTTATAAAGTCAAAATTAGGCTGAATAAAAGCTGCTGGCATTTTTTCGCCTTCACCAATAACCATTACTTGCTCTACAAAACGCGATTGTTTGATCTGATTTTCAATAATTTGAGGGGCAATATATTTGCCTCCCGAAGTTTTAAACATTTCTTTTTTACGATCGGTTATTTTTAAGAAACCGTCAGCATCAATTTCTCCAATATCACCTGTATGAAAATAACCATCTTTGATAACTTCGTTGGTTAAAAATTCATCCTTATAGTAGCCCATCATCACATTGGGTCCTTTGCATAGTATTTCACCATCTTCGGCAATTTTCACTTCCACTCCTTTAATAACCTTACCTACACAACCAATTTTTAAGCCTCCATTTCGTTCGTCATTTACAGCTATTACAGGCGATGTTTCGGTTAGCCCATAGCCTTCCATTACAGGTAAACCTGCCGCACAAAATATTTTTGCTAAACGAGGTGATAAAGCGGCACTTCCCGAAACCATCACATCTAAATTGCCTCCTAATGCCTCTTTCCATTTGCTAAAAATTAGTTTTCGGGCAAGTGCTAATTTTTTATCATACCACCAGCCGTTTTCTTTATATGGTTTATACTCCTCACCTAACCTAACTGCCCAGAAGAATAATATTTTTTTAATTCCTGTCAATTCAGACCCTTTTGCTATGATTTTTTCATATACTTTTTCTAACAAACGAGGCACTATCGACATTACATTGGGTTTTACTTCTTTTACATTATCGCTAATTTTGTCCATCGATTCGGCAAAATAAATAGAAATACCACAATATTGATACACATACAATAAAACACGTTCAAAAATATGACACAAAGGCAGAAAACTCAAGGCTCTACCCTTTCCAATACGAAGCGGAACGCGTTCGGAGGCTGATAAAACATTACTAACAATATTAATATGCGAAAGCATAACACCTTTGGGAGTTCCAGTAGTTCCTGAGGTATAAATAATGGTTGCTAAATCGGTAGGCTTAACATTATTTTTCCGTTCTTCAACGGCTTCTTGATTGTCTAAAGCTGAGCCTATTTCGATAAGTTCGTTCCAATTTTTACAATCTTCGAGCACATCAAACGAATAAATATCTTTAAGTGTAGGGGTATTATTTTTAATGCTATTTAATTTTTCAAGCACTAAGGCGTCCGAAACAAAACAATATTTAGCTTCGGAATGGTTTAAAATATATTGATAATCTTGTGCCGAAATAGTTGGGTAAATAGGCACGGTTTGAGCTCCAAGTTGTAGAATCCCAACATCCATCACACACCATTCGGTTCGGTTATTTGATGAAATTAAGGCAATTTTATCGTATGGTTGCACTCCTAAATTGAGTAAAGCTCTTGAAATTGCATTGGCATTTTCAATGAATTTTTGAGTAGAAATTTTTTTCCAGTTGCCATTATATTTTGTAACAAAAGCATCCGTTAAATGGAATTTTTCTAATTGATAATATGTAAAATCAAACAGGCGAGTTATGTTTCCCATAAAAAAGTAGTATTTGTAATAATAAGTAGGCAATTTATAAAAAAAAATGTAAAATATAAAAAATCCTCACATTTTTTGCAAGGCTTCTAAATATTTAAGAGACTTTTAAAAATTGGTTTTCTATAAAAACTTGTTATTTTTAAGAAATAAAAAAGAACTTTTTGTAATAAAAATGAATTTTTAGAAGCCCCTTTTATAGCTGTTTACTTAAATTTTAAAACGTTTTCTGTCGGTTTCTGTCAAATAAATTTTCCTTAAACGAATTGATTTTGGAGTAACTTCTACATATTCATCTTTTTGAATGTATTCTAATGCCTCTTCTAATGAAAAAATAATTGGTGGAATAATTCTTGTTTTTTCATCATTTCCAGAAGAACGAACATTTGACATTTTTTTCTCTTTAGTTATGTTCACACACATGTCGTCTGCACGTGAATTTTCTCCAATTACTTGACCCTCATAAATTTCAGCATTTGGCTCTACAAAAAACTTACCTCTATCTTGTAATTTATCAATAGAATAAGGGATTGCTTTTCCTTTTTCCATAGAAATTAATGAGCCTTTATTTCGTCCAGAAATTTCTCCTCTTAATGGTTCATATCCTATAAAACGATGAGCCATAATGGCTTCTCCAGAAGTTGCCGTAAGTAATTGATTCCGTAATCCGATAATTCCACGTGATGGAATATTAAATTTCACAATCATACGTTCACCTTTGGTTTCCATGCTCAGCATTTCTCCTTTACGCAAGGTAACAAACTCTACGGCTCTTCCTGAAAATGATTCTGGTAAATCGATTGTTAGTTCTTCGATTGGTTCACATTTTTGTCCATTAATTTCTTTTATAATAACCTGTGGTTGTCCAATTTGAAGCTCGTAACCTTCTCTTCTCATGGTTTCGATAAGCACCGATAAGTGAAGAACTCCACGTCCAAAAACCATAAATTTATCAGCAGAATCAGTTTCGCCCATTCTCATGGCTAGGTTTTTTTCTAATTCTTTTGTTAATCGTTCTCTAATATGACGAGAAGTAACAAATTTTCCTTCTTTACCAAAGAAAGGCGAATCGTTAATGGTGAACAACATGCTCATCGTTGGTTCATCAATAGCAATCGTTTGAAGGGCTTCAGGATTTTCAAAATCGGCAATGGTATCACCAATTTCAAAGTTTTCTAGACCTACCAAGGCACAAATATCGCCTGCTTTTACCTCTTCTACTTTTCGCCTGCCCAAGCCTTCAAAAATATGAAGTTCTTTAATTCTTGATTTTATAATTGTTCCGTCTCTTTTTACTAAGGATATTGGCATTCCTTCTTTCAGAATACCTCTTTCTAATCTACCAATCGCAATACGCCCTGTAAATGAAGAGAAATCTAATGAAGTAATTAACATTTGAGGAGTTCCTTCCGATACTTTTGGAGCTGGAATATGCTCTAAAACCATATCTAACAAGGGTTCTATGGTTGTGGTTATGTTTCTCCAATCGTCAGACATCCAATTTTGTTTTGCTGAACCATAAACGGTCGGAAAATCAAGTTGCCATTCTTCGGCACCTAATTCAAACATTAAATCGAATACTTTTTCGTGTACTTCTTCGGGGGTGCAATTTTCTTTATCAACTTTGTTGATAACAACACAGGGCTTTAATTTTAAATCAATTGCTTTTTGAAGCACAAATCGTGTTTGAGGCATAGGACCTTCAAAGGCATCTACCAATAGCAAAACTCCGTCGGCCATGTTCAAAACACGTTCTACTTCTCCACCAAAATCAGCGTGACCAGGGGTGTCAATAATGTTAATTTTTGTATCTTTATACATTACCGAAACATTTTTTGAAACAATCGTAATTCCTCTTTCTCTTTCTAAATCGTTGTTATCAAGAATAAGTTCGCCCGTGGCTTCGTTCTCTCTAAAAAGTTGGCAATGATGTAAAATTTTATCAACCAGCGTAGTTTTTCCGTGGTCAACGTGGGCAATAATGGCAATGTTCCGAATTGATGACATACAATATTTTTAATTTTTTTGCAAAAGTAGTTTATTTTTTTTGGATTTTTAGGCATAACCTTGTTTTCTAAATTAAAAGTTTAAAAAAATAAAATTTGTAGCGTCCTAATATTTTTTTATATATTTGGCAGATGAAAACAATGGCAATTCTTTTTAGTTTTTATATACTTGCTATGGCATCGTTTAGTTCTATAGCAGTTGTAAAAGTTATACTAAAAAGCAACTATTCTTCCGAATGTTGTAAAAAAACTTGTTCTACAGCAATGCCAAATGGCTGCACAAAAGATAAATGTTTAGTATCGTTTAGCTTTAATATTCAATCGTTTATTGTTGAAAAAATTACAGAAATTAGTTTTAATTTTAATGCGCTAAAACGAAAAGCAAACGTAAATTTTTATACTGAAAATTATATTTTTCAACATCTAAAAAATATTTTTCACCCACCAGAAATTGGTTTTTCTTTTAAAAGAAAAATTTAAAACAATAAAATTATTAATATAAAAAAAACAAATCACAAAGCATGAAAAAATTAATTTCAACATTTGCAGTAGTAGCCTTAATGGTTTCAACCGCTGCCACAGCACAAGAACCAAAACAAGTAGAGAAAAAAGAAGCAAAAAAAGAATGTTGCTCATCTAAAAAAGATAAAAAATCTTGTTCTGCTGACGAAAAAAAATCTTGTTCTGACAAAAAAGACAAGAAATGTTGTTCGTCTAAAAAAGAAGAGGGAAAATCATAATTCTTTTTTAAAGTTAAATTGTGTAAAGGTTGTTCAGAAATGGGCAACCTTTTTTGTGATAAAAAATAATTACTCATCAAAAATATTTTTTAGAAGTCTTTTTAAATATTTATAACGTATATTTGCCTTTGAGAATTTGTTTTATGACCAATAATCCTAAAAAAATAAGATACGACCGAGCTTATCTTCGGATAGCAAAAGAATGGGGTAACCTGTCCTATTGTGAGCGAAAAAAAGTGGGGGCTATTATTGTAAAAGATAATATGATAATCTCTGATGGGTATAATGGCACACCTTCGGGTTTTGAAAACTGTTGCGAAGATGACCACAATACCACCAAGTGGTATGTGCTTCATGCAGAGGCAAATGCTATCTTGAAAGTTGCCCGTTCTACCCAAAGTTGTCAAGATGCCACCTTATATATTACCCTTTCGCCTTGTAAAGATTGTAGCAAATTGATACATCAAGCAGGCATTACCCGAGTGGTTTTTAATGAAAACTATAGTGATACTTCGGGGGTCGATTTTTTGCAAAAGGCAGGTGTAATAGTAGAGCAAATTGATTTATAAAATAAACACACGAAACAAACGTTATAAAATTTACACGTTTAAAACTATTTTAATACTTACAAAAATATGAGCATTTTTTTACAAGCCGATAGTTTAGCTGTGGCACAAGAAGCCTTAACAGAAGTTCAACCTGTTGAAAAAACATTATCAATTTGGAGTTTATTAAACAGCGGAGGTATAGGAGGGCAAGCCATTATGGCTGTGCTTTTTATTTTGCTTTTTATGGCACTATTTTTATATTTTGAACGCTTATTAGCCATCAACAAAGCCTCAAAAATTGATAGTAGTTTTATGAACAACATCAAAATGAACATTACCACAGGCAAGTTAGACGCTGCAAAAATGTTGTGCGCACAAACCAATTCGCCTGTGGCAAGGCTTATCGAAAAAGGAATTTCACGAATTGGGAAGCCTTTAGAAGATATTAATACAGCTATTGAAAATGCAGGAAAGTTAGAACTATATAAACTTGAAAAAAATGTGAGTATGTTAGCCACCATTTCGGGTGCTGGACCCATGACGGGTTTTCTTGGAACAGTAGTGGGGATGGTTTTATCTTTTCATGAGATTTCTTCTGGTGGTGGACAAATAGAAGTAGGTGCTTTAGCCGAAGGCATTTACACGGCTATGATTACAACGGTTGTAGGTTTAATAATTGGTATTTTTTCGTATGTGGGTTACAATCATTTGGTGGTAAAAACCAACAAAATTGTGCATCAAATGGAGGCTAATGCAGTTGATTTCTTAGATTTATTAAACGAACCTTTATAAACCATGGACATCAGAGGACGAAATAAAATTACTCCCGAATTTAACATGTCGTCTATGACGGACATTGTTTTTCTACTACTTATCTTTTTTATGATTACTTCTACTATGGTAACTACTAATGCGTTAGATTTAGTTTTGCCCAAAGGGAAAGGTAAAACCGATAGTAACAAAAGTGTTTCGGTGAGTGTAAACAGTGCCTTGCAATTTTTTATTGATAAAAACCTCGTTGAGGAATCTCAATTAGAGACTATTTTACTATCTGAACTTTCCAAAACCGAAAATAAATCGATTGTTATTAGAGCTGAAAAAGATGTGCCTATCGAAAAAGTTGTTTTTATTATGGATATAGCGAATCGAAACCAATTAAAAACTGTTTTAGCTGTAAATCCGAAGTAGGGGTGGTGATTTGGATTTAAACCAGATTACGCATTAGAGTTCTATTACAAGCTAAATACACGATAAAATCTGCGTAATCTGGGTTTAAAATAAAACTTTGGTTATTTAGTTGATTTATAAAGGGGACTTCTAAAAATTGGTTTTCTAATGAAAATTTGTAATTTTTAAGAAGTAGAAGGCAAGTTTTTTAAAAAAACTTTTTGTAATAAAAATAAATTTTTAGAAATCCCCTTTATATTATTTTTTCATTAAACTACTCATTATTTCTTTGAAAACGGCTAAAAATTTGATTGTATTTATTAAAAATTGTTTTTTGTTTTTCGTAAAATTCTAAATCTTTTTTATTTTTCATTATTTGTAACAAACTTCTGTAGCGTTCAATATCGGTTACAATTTCTATAGCTGCTTGATTTTGTGCTGATGGTTTATAATTACTAAAAAAGGTTAGTCGTTCTTGGTATTTTTTTATTAAAATATCGATTGTTTGTCTGGCTTTTTCGGGTTGATTGGTATCATAATAGCCTTCTATAAATGGTTCTACCATGGTGTAATATCCATAATATTCTAAAGGCATTTTTTCTATGGCTAAATCAATTATTTTTTTAGCTTTTTTGGTTTTCCCTTCCGCTAAAAGTGTTTTCATTAGTCGGGCTAAATTGGTGCGATACGTAATGCTATTTTTTCGGGTTTCGGGGTCGTGATAAATAGTTTTACTTTCGCTATTACCCCAATACCATTTGGTAACGATATCATACATTTTGTCGGTATCAATAGTACCCATATCCATAGGATTTTTTTCGTCTATTGGGGTTTTTACGGGCACTAATTTATAGGTTAATCCGTTTAATTGCAAATAGTCTTTCAGCCATAAATAATCATCGTCGGCAAAGCTGCCTCCTGTAAAATAAATAGGTCGTTCCCAGTTGTTATGTTGCAGAATATCAAGCATAAATAAACGATTTTTGTATAAGGCATCTCCTTTTATTTCAAAATCGATATACGGAACAATAGAATCATAATACTTAGGTGAAACGGTTTTGTTTTTTATGATATTTTTTTTATCAATTGTAAGTCTTAGTTTATTTGTAGGATAATAGTTTACCCTTTGTCCGCTTTTCATTTCTACGGTTGCTCGTTCATCATCTGTTTTTATAAAATTTAAGAAATCTTTTAATTCCCATCGGTTTTTTGTTTGTTCTATAAACACACAATAATCTCGTTCGCTACCTCTGTATTGTTCTGGGTTAAAAGAAATAGGCATTGGCTTGCTTTGGTAGGCTTGTTGCCTGATCGAATTGATGTACCAATCGGTCATTAGTAGTGTTGTGCACACAATCCGAACATCGGTTCTATATCTTTCAATTTCTTGGGCATACCAAAGCGGAAAAGTGTCGTTATCTCCTATTGTAAATAGTATTGCATTTGGTTCGCACGAGTCTAAATAGGCTTTTGCAGAGGCTAATGCTGTATATTTTTCTGAACGGTTATGGTCGTCATAATTTTGATAGGCTAACAATGCTGGTGCTGCTAAAAAGGAAATGATAAGAGTAAGTATTCCTGCTGTTTTTGGAGTAATTTTTTCTTTAATTTTTTCATAAATTGCATATATCCCGTAAGCTATCCACATAGCAAAAACCATAAATGAACCCACTAAGGCATAGTCTCGTTCTCGAGGTTCAAAAGGTCGTTCGTTGAGATATATTTTTAAGGCAAAGCCCATAAATAAAAATAAAACTAACAACACATAGAACGATTTTAAATCTTTTTTAGCGTGATAAATCATTCCTAAAATTGCCAGAATAAAAGGTAAAAAGAAATAAGTATTTCGGGCTTTGTTGTTTTTCATGTCCGAAGTTAAATCTTTTTGACTTCCAATATGCATTTCGTCTATAAAATTAATGCCACTAAGCCAGTTTCCGTCTAAATCATCACCTCTTCCTTGCACATCGTTTTGCCTCCCTACAAAGTTCCAAAGTAAATACCTCCAATACATATATCCAAATTGATATTTAACCATAAAACTAAGATTATCAAAAGTTGAAGGTTTATCAATAACTAAATATTCTCCATAGGTTTTTAAAAATTTATCATAATCATCAAGGTCTAACTCGCCCTGCTCAAAGCCAGTTCTAAATTGTGAAACTAATGTTACTAATTCTTGTTCTTCGTTATATTCTGGTTTTATATGAAAATCTAACGGATTAGTCATTATCATATAATTTTCGGCATGCTCAGAGCTCCACATTCGGGGTAAAATTGCTTTATGAGCATCATCAGAATTTTGTTTAGCATTTTTATAATTATTTGTGATAATATAGGAATTCGTTTTATAATCACGTTCGTAGTTTGGCTTATCATCTTCATACGGATTATTGGGGTCTAAGCCTGCATATACATCTGAAAATTGAGGTCCATAAAAAAGTTTTTGTTCACCATATTGTTCTCTGTTATAATAAGCTAAAACTTCGGCAGCATCTGATGGTTTGTTTTCGTTGATAACCACATTTGCATTAGCTCTGATAGGCAACATTAACCAAGTTGAAAACCCTATAAACAAAAACAATACACAAAGCGTAAGAGTATTATAAAAAACCAAGCCTTTTTTTTGGGTAATCGTTAGTGCTAAATAGAAAAAAACTACTAGTAAAAGAGCCATAAAAATAGTTCCAGAATTGAACGGTAAACCAAAAGTGTTTACCATAAATATTTCAGTTTTTCCAAACAAAGCAAGTGTATAAGGCAATAAAAGTTTAAAAATAAACAATAAAATAGCTACTATTACCACATTTGCAATTATAAAATTGGTAATTGTTATGGTTTTATATTTTTTAAAAAAGTATAAAAATCCAATGGCTGGTATGGTTAAAAGTGCCATAAAATGCACCCCAAACGAAAGCCCAATTATGAGCGATATAAGTAGTAACCATTTGTTTCCTTTTGGAGTGTCTAAATCTTGTTCCCAACGAAGTCCAAGCCAAAAAAGCAAAGCTATAAATAACGATGCCATTGCATAAACTTCTGCTTCTACTGCATTATACCAAAAACTATCGGTAAAAGTATAAGCTAACGATGCCACCAAAGCACTGCCTAAAACCATAACAGAGTTGAATGATTTTTCATCATCAGTAGAAATGATTTTTTTAAGTAACATAGTTAAATTCCAAAACATAAACAAAATAGTAAAAGCACTCGAAAAAGCAGATAGCATATTTACCATGAGTGCAATTTGAGACGATTTTAAAGCAAACATTGCTAAAAAAGCACCAATCATTTGGAACAAAGGTGCTCCTGGAGGATGTCCAACCTCTAAATTGGCTGAGGTGGCTATGTATTCTCCACAATCCCAAAAACTAAGAGTAGGTTCTACGGTTAATGAATATGTAATGAGGGCAACAGTAAAGGCAAACCAGCCTAAAATTATGTTCCATTTTTTGAAGGAAGTTGTTGTCATAATATCGTTTATAAATCAAATAATTTTATATAATTTACAAATAAACTATTTTTTTATGATTTTTAGTATATATAAGGTTAATATTAGAAATATTTTAACGAAAAGAGGTTGTCTAAAAAATTACGATATTTTCAAGTTAAATTTCGTTTTTTTATAACTGTTTGATTATCAATAATTTTAACTTGTAATCTATGTTTAATAGTTTTCTGTTTTAATAAAGGGGGCTTCTAAAAATTCATTTATATCACAAAAAATTCTTTTAAATTTTGCCTTTCACTTCTTAAAAATTACAAATTTTCATTAGAAAACCAATTTTTAGAAGTCCTCTAAGCAAAAAAACACCTTAAAAATTTTTTCATAATTAAAAAGATGTTTTTTGTTTAACCCAGATTATGCATTAGATTTTGTTCTGAAAATTTAAAGATACGATAAAATTAAGGACTCACAGACTATTTTTAGATGAGCAATACTTTTGTATTTTGAATTTAAAAAATAGGAGTAATTACTTAATTTTGAAGTAGATTTAGTTTGTAATAGAGCTCTAATGCGTAATATAGGTTTAAAATAAAAGCAAGATTTTTTTTATTCTTTAGATTTCGTTTCATCAGTTAAATCTTGCACTTTGTCTGATGCTTTTTCAACTACATTAGACATGGTTTCTTTAGCATTTATTGCTTTGTCTTCAATCCAATCAGCTGCTTCCGAAACTTTTTCTTTGGCAGTTTCAATATATTCGTTGATTTTTTCACCTACGCCCATTTCGTCTAATTTTTGGGTAGCACTTTCTACCACTTCCGATGCTTTTCCTTTTACATCTTCTGTCATATCAGCTACTTTTTCGCTTACTTCAGCCATGGTTTGTTTTGCTTTTCCAAACAACGAACCAAATAAATTTGATAATCCCATAATAATAAATTTTAGTTTATTAATAAATTTTCGACAAATATACAATTAAAAACAACAAGTATGCGTATTAAATTTTAGTGGGACTTCGTCAGTTTGAGCAAAGCTCTCGGATCTAATGTATAATTTGGGTTAAATCAATTTTCATTTCCATTTTGTGAAAATAATTAATTTATTGTAATCTCACTCACCATCCAAGCGGTGGTCCAAGCGTTTTGAAAGTTAAAACCACCCGTAATAGCATCAATATCAATAATTTCTCCTGCAAAATATAGGTTTTTAACTACTCTGCTTTCCATGTTTTTAAAGTTTATTTCTTTCCGTTCAATGCCTCCAGCCGTTACAAATTCGTCTTTAAAAGTGCTTTTCCCTGTTACTTTATATGTAGATTTTGTGAGTTTTTCTGCTATTTTTTGTAAAATTTTATGAGAACTATCGGCAAAAGTTAAATTTTCAGGAACATTGCTTTGCATAAGCAAATATTCCCAAAGTCTATGGGTTAAAGCAAAAACAGGATTTTTAAAAATTATTTTTTTAGGATGCTCTTTTTTTAATTTTTTAAGCGTTTCAAAGGTGCTTTCAAAGCTCTGTTCATTTAACCAATTGATTTCAAGTGTAAAATTATATTTTTTTTCGGCTAAAATTCGTGCTCCCCAAGCTGATAATCGTAAAATAGCAGGTCCACTCAAGCCCCAATGGGTGATAAGCATGGTGCCGGTGGATTGTAGTTTTGTGTCTAAAATTTTTAGAGAAACTTCAGCCGAAATACCCATCAAATGATGCAATTTTTCATCGTCTATGGTAAAGGTAAACAATGACGGAATGGGTTCTACAATGGTGTGTCCGAGTTTTTTACATATGTTCCAAAGTTTTGGGTTGCTACCCGTGGCTAGCACTAATTTTTTAGTAAAATAAATCATTTCAGCGGTTTTTAGTTCCCAGGTTTCTGTGTCATTTTTATAAAAATCGAGTACCTTTTGTTGCTTATAAACAGGTATTTTTAAGCGTTTGGCTTCGTTTAAAAAACAATCAATAATGGTTTGTGAAGTGTCAGATTTTGGAAAAACTCGTCCATCGGGTTCCGTTTTTAGTTCGATGTTTCGATGGGTAAGCCATTGGTGCATTTCGGCACTACCAAAGGTATAAAACAAACTTTTGATTTCTTTTTCGCCTCTTGGATAATTTTTTGACAGTTCCGAAGGTTTTACTTCGGCATTGGTAACATTACATCGTCCTCCTCCCGAAATTTTCACTTTCGTAAGGACGTCTTTTCCTTTTTCTATAATTGCAATATTTATTTGTGGATTTTTTTCTTTTAGATTGATAGCTGCAAAAAAACCAGCGGCACCTCCTCCAATAATAACTATATCAAAAATATCTTTCACAAGCATATCTATAAGATTTCTATTGCTTTTTTGATCATTAAATCGCTGGGTAATAGCAACTTATAATACTGATTTTCAGAATATAACAATCTTACAAAAGTTAGATAGAGCTGTTCCTGTATTTGTTTTTGGTGCTTTTTTAAATTAATTTTAAACCCAGCTTTTAAAATATATTTTTCAAAATTTTTATAATAAATAGCATTGTTTATCATTACTTTTTTTAATTCATCAAGGCTTAGTTTTTCAAAAAACAATCGATTTTTATCAATTTCATCCCAAGCAAAATTGGTTGCAATCGAGCCTTGCATCATAAAATCTATTGAGTCTTCTGTATGGTTTTTTCCTATCGGAACAAAATAATCAGGTATAATTCCTCCTCCTCCGTAAACGGTTCGTCCTTTTTTGGTTTTAAATTTTAAACTATCAGCCACTTTTATTTTGTCTGATTCGTATAATTCTCCGTCTATAAATCGTTTTTCAAAATCGTTAAAATACTCCTTGTTTCCTTTGTTATAAGGCTTTTGAATAGATCTCCCCGAAGGTGTGTAATACCGAGCAATAGTGAGCCGAACTGCCGAACCATCTCCCAAAGGCATTTCTCGTTGCACCAAACCTTTGCCAAAGGAGCGTCTGCCAATAATGAAACCTCTGTCGTTATCCTGAATAGCCCCTGCCAAAACCTCGCTTGCCGAAGCTGAATTTTCGTTGATTAAAATAATAATTTTTCCATCTTCAAAATTTCCGTAATCGGTTGCATACGATGGAGTTATTGTTCCTTTTTTGTTTTTAGTTTTCACAATCAAATTTCCTTTTTTCAAAAATTCATCGGCTATTTTGGTGGCTCGTTCCATATATCCTCCTCCATTATCACGCAAATCTACTACAAGCGATTGTATTTTTTTGTTTTTTAAGAATTTTAAAGCCTCTAAAAATTCTGCATCTGTAGTTTCGGCAAAACGGTCTATTTTTATATAACCCATTGTGGGTGTAAGCAACAAAACTATGGGTATGCTTTTGATAGGAATAGCTGTACGAATAAGCCTATAGGTATGATTTTTTTTGTCCGATTTTCTAAAAACGGTAATGATTACCGGTGTGTTTTCTTCTCCTTTTAATTTTGAAAATAAATAGGCATCCGAAAGTTTTTTTTTAGGTAACCATTGGTTGTTGATAGCAATTATTCTATCGCCTGCTTTGACACCTGCTTTTTCCGAAGGTCCGTTTTTCATCGGTTTTATTACCCGAACACTATCATTTTTAATATAAAATTGAACCCCAATACCTACAAAATTCCCTTGCATTTGTTCGGTTTCGGCACTGTTTTCTTTAGGAGAAAGATAGACTGAGTGTGGGTCGAGTTTTGCTAAAATTTCGGAAGCGGTTAAATCAATTATCGAGTCGGTTTTTACAGAATCTACATATTCTCTATCGATAAAATCAATCAATTTATTTAATTTATTTTTATGGTTTTCTGCAGAGATTTCGCCCGATTTTGCCCGTTCAAACCACGAGCCAATAAGCAAACCTACACTTATAAAGCAAACTATAAATATTGGAATATATATATTGTTAATTTTCATTGGTTTTTTGTTGTTTTTGGTTGTAAATAAAGGCTTTAGAAACGTTTTAATGGTTCGTTTTAAATTATCAAAATAGAACACATGTGATACTGGTTTAATTTGATGTTCAAAATTTTAGCCTGCTGTAATGTTTTATTATCAAACTTATATAAAAAATAAAACGATATAAAACATCTGCTATAGCAGCCCATAATAAGTATTTAAGGGAACTTTTAAATTAAAAAACGATAACTATTTTAGAATTATTCTTTTGTTTGCACTTTTTCTATCTGCAATCCTATATCTGTAATTCCTTTTAAAGAATCGGTTCCGTTTACGTGTCCGTTTTCTCGAACGGCTTGTTGTAGTTTAAACGTATAAATTCCTTTATTTTTAAAAATAAAATTTTCTTTAAACCAAAGTTTGCTTTGCTTAGTGTCCGAAAAACCCTCTCCTAGCAGTGTTCCATCGGGGTTTGCCATCGCATATTCTAAGGTGTCAATGGTTGTGTGTCCGTTGGGAGTTTTGATGGTTGCTAAAATAAAAATATTATTAAATTTATAGGCTTGATTGGCTCTAATTTGTAAATAAATATTGTGTTTTTGCACGCTATCCGTTGCCTTAAAATCAAAGGATAGAGTATCGTTTATTTTCCACGAATCGTTTATTTCTACAAACGAATCATAAACAATGGGTTGGTTGCATGCCACCAAAGTAATCGCAACAAACAAGGTTGCAAAAAATTTATTTTTTTTCAACATTTCTATGTCTATTTCCTTGTGTTTTTTTAAATTTTTTATTCTTTTTAGGTTGGTCAAATCTATTGATGCTTTCTTGCCCCATTGCATTTTGGAAGTTTTGTTTTACGGGTTCTACAAGTTCAATGGTATAGTCTTCTAAGGCTGTTATTTTAATATTTTTTTTGTTTAAACTAACTATTTCTTGTGTTTTTTCTGACGTTAGTACGTGCCATTTTGCCGAATTATTGATGTATGAAAACCACATTAGTTTTTTAAAAATATCTATTTTTTGACAAACAGCATCTCCTTTTTCGGTTTGCAATTTTGTATCGGTGTTTGGAAAATGTTTTAAAGCATCTAAATAGATGTCTAATTCATAATTTAAACAACATTTTAGCTTGCCACATTGCCCAGCCAATTTTTGTGGGTTTAACGAAAGTTGTTGGTATCGGGCAACTGAGGTGTTCACACTTCTAAAATCTGTAAGCCATGTAGAACAGCACAATTCTCGTCCGCACGAGCCTATACCTCCCAATCGAGAGGCTTCTTGCCGAAGCCCCACTTGTTTCATTTCTATACGAGTATTAAATTCTTTAGCATATTCCTTAATGAGTTGTCTAAAATCTACCCTGTCATTAGCCGTATAATAAAAAACAGCCTTTGAACCATCTCCTTGAAATTCAATATCTGATATTTTCATTTCCAATTGTAAATCAATTGCAATTTGTCGGGCTCTTTTTTGAATACTTTCTTCTTTAATTTGTGCTGTTTTCCAAATTTCAATATCTCTTTGGATTGCTTTTCGGTATATTTTTGGGAGATCAGCATCTGGTTTTTCTCCTTTTTTTTTCATTTGTATCCGTACCAGCTCACCCGAAAGGCTAATTACTCCTATATCGTGTCCTGGTGAGGCTTCTGTAGCCACAATATCACCCATCGAAAGGGGTAATTTTTCAGTATTTCGATAAAATTCTTTTCTACCGTTTTTAAAACGTATTTCATAAACATCAAAGGGTTCTTGTCCGCCTGGTAAAGTCATATTTGAAAGCCAATCAAACACACTGAGTTTATTGCAACTGTCGGTACCGCAGGTTCCTTTGTTGCCACACCCTTTCGGAGTTCCTGTTTCGGTGGTTGTTGAACAATTTGTGCAAGCCATTTTTATATCTTTTTACGTGTAGATTATTTTTAAATTTTGTGTGTAAAGATATAATTTTTTTAGACTTATATGAAATGGTATTTTTGAAATATTTTTTTGATATGTGTTTTTTTTTAAAAAAAAGGTGACTTCTAATAAAAATGGTTAAGAGAACTTCTAAAAATGAATTTTTAGAAGTTCTCACATTATAAAGCATAAAAAAAGCCACTTTTAAAGCTTTTCAAGTTTAAAATATTTTTTTAATTTCAGAATTGTCATAGTAGGCTTTTTCGATAGCTTCTTGATGGTTTGGATGGGCAATTTTAACTAATTCTTGTATTCTTTGTTTCAAAGTTTTACCATATAAATTGGCAATCCCGTTTTCAGTTACTACATAATGCACGTGCGAACGGGTTGTAACTACTCCAGCTCCTTGTTTTAAGAATGGAACTATTCTGCTTTCACCTCTTCGAGTGGTTGATGGCATCGCTATAATTGCTTTGCCTCCGTTGCTTAAAGAAGCACCTCGAACAAAATCCATTTGCCCACCAACGCCCGAAAACATTTGTGTTCCGATAGAATCTGCACAAACCTGTCCTGTTAAATCTATTTCAATAGCCGAATTGATAGCCACCATTTTTGGATTTTTACGAATACGAGCTGTATCATTTACCATTGAAGATTCTTTCATCTCGATGAAAGGATTATCGTTTACAAAATCATATAACCTTTGCGAACCTATTAAAAATGTAGCTAAAACTCTACCTCTCAAGGTGCCTTTATAATTACAATTAATAACATCTTTTTCTATCAAATCAATTACTCCGTCTGAAAACATTTCGGTATGTAAACCTAAGTCTTTATGATTGCCTAATTTGCTCAAAGCAGCATTTGGGATAGAACCAATACCCATTTGCAGGGTACTTTTGTCTTCTACAAGCGAGGCAATATATTCTCCAATTTTTTCTTCTTCAGCGGTAAAAGGGTCTAGTTTATGCCCGTGAATTGGCACATTCACTTCTACTAAATAATCAATTTCTGAAACATGCAAAATACCGTCTCCAAAGGTTCTAGGCATTTGCGGGTTTACTTGTGCAATTACAATTTTTGCATTTTCAATAGCTGCCACAGTAGCCTCTACAGATACTCCAAGCGAACAATACCCATGTTTATCGGGTGGCGAAACATGTATAAAAACCACATCCAATGGCACTACATTTTTACGGAACAACAAAGGTAATTCACTTAAAAAAACAGGGGTGTATGATCCATTTCCTGCCTTAAATGTATGCCGAACATTGGCACCTATAAAAAAAGAATTCACATGAAAACTATCAATCAATGTTGGATCGGCATAATAGGCTTCGCCTTCGGTGTGCAAATGGCAAAGTTCTACATTTCTTAATTCTGATGCCCGTTCGGTTATGGCTTTTGTTAATATTGAAGGGGTGGCAGCCGCTGCATGAACATATACCCTGTCGCCTGATTTTACAACTTTTACAGCCTCTTGAGCTGATACATATTTACCCATAATTTTATATCTAATTTAATAATACAAAGGTATAAAACCATTAGGTTTTCATAACTGATTTATATCATTTTTTTATTGAAAATTTGAATATGCAAGCTGTTTTTGTTTTAAATTTAAGAGGACTTCTAAAAATTGATTTTCTAATAAAAATTTGTAATTTTTAAGAAGTAGAAGGCAAAATTTAAAAAGAACCACAGGCGTATCCATAGCTACGATGAGGACGGTTTTTAAATTTTAACGAACTAATTTTTAAAAAGAATTTTTTGTAATAAAAATGAATTTTTAGAAGTTCCCTTAAGTAGTTCAAAAAAAAATAAATTTTAAAAAAACAATTTAAAATTAAAAAAAAACATATATTTGCACTTCCTATTTATAATTTATCAAAACTTATATATCACTTCAAACAAAAAAAGTTTTGATAAGCCACACAAACGCTTATCGTTTTATTAATCAATAAATTACGATATGGAAAAGCGTAAATTAAGTTTCTGGCAAATTTGGAACATGAGTTTTGGATTTCTAGGAATACAGATGGGTTTTGCTCTACAAAATGCTAATGCTAGCAGGATTCTTCAAATTTTTGGTTCAGATGTTCATGAATTATCTTGGTTTTGGATTATTGCTCCTCTTATGGGTTTGATAGTTCAGCCTATTATTGGGCATTATAGCGATAATACATGGGGCAAATTTGGCAGAAGAAAACCCTATTTTCTTGTAGGTGCTTTGTTAGCTTCTATAGGTTTGATTTTGATGCCTCAGGCAGAAATTTTTATTGCTTTCATGCCTGCTCTTTGGGTTGGTGCTGGAATGCTGATGATAATGGATGCTTCATTTAATGTTGCTATGGAGCCATTTAGAGCGTTAGTAGGAGATAATCTTCGTGCTGACCAGCACACTCTTGGTTTTAGCGTTCAGACGGCTTTAATTGGTATTGGTGCAGTAGTTGGCTCTTGGCTACCTTATGCATTAACAAATTGGTTTGGAGTTAGCAACCTTGCTACAGAAACCTCGGCAATACCTCAAAACTTAATTTATTCTTTTATTATTGGAGCATTAATTCTTGTTGGGGCTATATTAGTAACTATTTTTACAACCAAAGAATATTCTCCAGAAGAATTAGCAAAATTCAGCAACCAAAATAGCCATTCAGAAACAATTAGCAAAACAGTTAAAGAATCAAAATTAATAGACATTTTTTTAGATTTTGCCAAAATGCCCGAAACTATGCGCCAATTAAGTTGGGTGCAGTTTTTCTCTTGGTTTGGTTTGTTTGGAATGTGGGTTTTTACAACTCCTGCCATTGCTCAACATATTTATGGACTAAGTATTGATGATACAAAAAGTCCCGAATTTCAATCGGCTGGAGATTGGGTCGGAATTATATTTGGTGTTTATAATTTAGTTTCTGCAATTATAGCTTTTGCGTTGCCTTATATTGCCAAACAAATTGGAAGAAAAAAAACCCATGCTTTATCACTAATTCTTGGAGGAATAGGTTTAATTTCTATGTATTTTATGCCAAACAAAGAAGCCTTAATTTTTTCAATGATCTTAGTTGGTTTTGCATGGGCAAGTATTTTAGCTATGCCTTATGCAATTTTGGCAGGTTCTATTCATCCAAAAAAGATGGGTGTTTATATGGGGATTTTCAATTTCTTCATTGTAATTCCTCAAATTGTTAATGCCTTAATTGGTGGACCACTAGTAAAATATGTTTACGGTGATCACGCAATTTATGCAATAGTAATGAGCGGAATCAGTTTCATTATCGCTGCAATATTAGTAGTTAAAGTTAAAGATAACATAGATACAAAATAAATGTCAAAAAAAGCATTCATATTCGACCTTGACGGAGTAATTGTTGACACTGCTAAATACCATTTTTTAGCATGGCAAAAATTAGCTCAAGAACTTGGAATCGAATTTACACCCGAACATAACGAACAATTAAAAGGAGTGAGTCGTATTCGTTCTCTTGATATAATTTTAGAACTTGGTGGGGTTCAAGCGTCTCAAGAAGATAAAAATAATTGGCTTATCCAAAAAAATGAAGATTATTTATCCTATTTGGTAACTATTGATGAAAGTGAAATTTTGCCAGGAGTTCTTCCTGTATTACACTTTTTAAAAGATAAAAACCAGCTAATAGCATTAGGTTCAGCAAGTAAAAATGCAAAACCTATTTTGGAAAAAACGGGAATAATAAAACTGTTTGATGTTATTGTTGATGGAAACGATGTTACAAACGCAAAACCTGACCCTGAAGTTTTCTTGCAAGCAGCAAAAAAGCTAGGTGCAACTAATGAAAATTCAATTGTTTTTGAAGATTCTGTTGCTGGAATTCAAGCCGCAAATATAGCAGGTATGACAAGTATCGGAATTGGAGAAGCAACAACATTACGCGAAGCAAAATATATATTTAAAGATTTTACATTTATTGATGTTTCTTTTATTGAAAAATTGATAAATTAAAAAAGAATACAGATAATAGAATACAGATAATAGAAATCATAAGAGTTTAAATAATTTAGAACTTCACTTCTAAACTTCTAAACTTCTAAACTTAAGATAAAAATGAACCAAGATTATATAAAACCAGACAATTGGTCTATCATTGAAGAAGGATTTGATAAAGAAAGAGTAAAATCGTCTGAAAGTTTATTCAGTATCGGGAACGGTGCTATGGGACAACGTGCTAATTTTGAAGAGCACTATTCTGGGGAAACTTTTCAAGGAAGTTATATTGCAGGAATTTATTATCCTGATAAAACCAAAGTAGGTTGGTGGAAAAATGGCTATCCAGAATATTTTGCAAAAGTATTAAACGCTCCAAATTGGATTGGAATTGACATCGAAATAAATGGTGAAAACCTTGATTTAGCCAAATGTCAATCGGTTGATAATTTCAAGCGTGAATTGAATATGAAAGAAGGTATTTACTATCGCTCTTTTCAAGCTGTTATGCAAAATGGTTTGAATATTTTGGTAAAAATTACCCGTTTTCTTTCATTAGATTTAGACGAATTAGGTGTTATCAATTACGAAATTACGCCATTGAACGGTGATGCTAAAATTATTTTCAAACCTTATGTTGATGCTGGAGTTCAAAATGAAGATGCCAATTGGGAAGAAAAATTTTGGGAACCATTAAATGTTCAACATTCAAATAATGAAGCTTTTGTTACCGCTAGAACTTTCAAAACGCATTTTACAGCAACCACTTTTATGCAAAATACTATTTTGATAAATGGAGAAAACATAAATACTTCTCCAATAAACATTGAAAAAAACAACGAAAAAATTCAATTTTCTTATGAAGTAACTATTTTGAGAGAAGAAACAACAACCATTCAAAAAATAGGAGGTTATACCGTTTCTTTAAATCATGAAAACACACAAATTGCTGCTCAAAATATAATAAAAGAAGGTTTAAAAATTGGATATTCTGGTTTATTTGAAACTCAAAAACAATCTTGGGCAAAAATCTGGGAAATGTCTGACATTACTATTAATGGTGATATAAAAGCACAACAAGGCATTCGATTTAATATTTTTCAATTAAATCAAACGTATTTAGGAAAAGATTCTCGTTTAAATATTGGTCCAAAAGGTTTTACAGGCGAAAAATATGGTGGCTCAACCTATTGGGATACCGAAGCATATTGCATTCCTTTTTATATGGCAACAAAAGACCAAAACGTAGCTCGAAATTTATTAACTTATCGTTACAATCATTTAGATAAAGCTATTGAAAACGCCGAAAAATTAGGCTTTAAAAATGGGGCAGCCCTCTTTCCTATGGTAACCATGAACGGTGAAGAATGTCATAACGAATGGGAAATAACCTTTGAAGAAATTCATAGAAATGGTGCAATTGCTTTCGCTATTTTTAATTACAAACGTTTTACAAATGACACAACTTATATTCCTGAAAAAGGATTGGAAGTGCTAATAGGGATTGCTCGCTTTTGGCATCAAAGAGCCACTTATTCTACTCACAAAAATCAATATGTAATTTTAGGAGTTACAGGACCGAACGAGTATGAAAACAATGTAAATAACAATTTTTATACTAATTATATCGCTCAATGGTGCATTAAATATTGTCTTGAACAAGTTGAAAATATTCGTGAAAAACATCAAGCTGATTTTGAAAGAATTATAGCAAAAACTAAACTTTTTGATACTGAAATTCATGCAATGAAAACCGTTGCAGAAAACATGTATTTTCCTTATTCTGAAGAACTCGGAATATATTTACAACAAGATGGTTTTTTAGATAAAGAACTTATTACAGTATCAGATTTAGATAAAAAACAACGACCAATAAACCAAAAATGGAGTTGGGACAGAATTTTACGTTCACCTTATATAAAACAAGCGGATACCTTGCAAGGTTTTTACTTTTTTGAAGATCATTTTTCAACCGAAAAACTTAAAAAACATTTTGATTTTTACGAACCACTTACTGTGCACGAAAGTTCATTATCGCCTTGTATTCATTCAATTCAAGCGGCAAAACTTAACCAAATGGAGCAAGCATACACTTTTTATTTACGAACTTCTAGATTAGACTTAGATGATTATAACAAAGAAGTAGAAGAAGGCTTACATATAACCTCAATGGCGGGCACTTGGATGAGTATTGTTGAAGGTTTTGGAGGTATGCGAGTAAAAAATAATACATTACACTTTGAACCTAAAATTCCTGCACAATGGCATGAATATTCGTTTAAAATAAATTTTAGAAATCAAATTTTAAAAGTAGAAATATCTCAAAACCAAACAAAGTTTTTGTTAGAAGGAACAAATGAGATTGCTGTTTTTGTAAACGGTAAAGAGTTTTTAATTCAACCCAATAAAGTTATGACACTAGCCATTTAAGAACTTAATTATTGTGGTTATTCCTTGTGTGGGGTTGTTGATAATTTTTATTTTCCAATGGTGGAGTTGCACAATTTTTTTAACATAAAAAAGCCCTAAACCAAAGCCTTCGGAGGTGTTTTCTTTTTCATTATGTGCCCTAAAAAATTTATCAAAAATATAGGGTAATTTTTCGGGCTCAATGCCTTGTCCGTTGTCTAAAATTTGAAGTTCGATGGTTTTATTTACTTCTGTTGTCTGCACCTGAATATTGGGCAAATTTTGGTTATATTTTATTGAATTTTCAAAAATATTATATAAAATATTATAAAAATGAAACGAATCGGCTACAATTTTATAAGCATCAGGCACGTTGATACTTATGCTTGCTTCTGGGTATTTTAAAAGTATGTTTTCTTTCACTGATTCTAAAATTTCGGTTAAAACAAGGTTTTCTTTTTTAATAATAAATTGTTTAGAGTCGGTTTTAGCAACGTATAAAATACGTTCTACATGATGATTTAATTTTTCTGATTGTGCTATAATAATATCCACATAACGCTTGAGTTTAGGGTTGTTTTTTATTTCCTCTTGCTGTTGTGCATAATTAGAGGCTATTAAAATAGACGACAAGGGTGTTTTAAATTCGTGGGTCATATTGTTAATAAAATCTTTTTGTAACTCACTGAATTTTTTTTGTTTAAGCAATAAAATAATAGAATATACATAAATAATAAGCACTAAAAAAAGCACTATGGTATAGCTTGCCCATGCATTTAAGGAGTTTAAATAATCTGATTTTAAATCTGGAAAACGGATGGCAAAGTAATAAACTAAATCTTTGTTTTTTTCAAAACAATCTTCGCATTTTTTAATAACTTTATCTTCCGTGCTGATGTATTTTCCGTAAACCATCTTATCGGAAGAGCAATCATAAACCGCAAATTCAAAATCGGTGTTTAGTTTTATTTTTTGAAATTCTTTGTTTAAATAATACTCCAAAGAAGTGGCATCAAAAGCTTGATTTACGTTTACAATATAATACTCTTCCGAAACTTTTGTAATTAAATTGGTATGCGGCACTTCAGAATGGTTATCTTTATGAATACTAGCAACCACTTCGGTAAGCCCGATATAAATTTTTTCGGTAAATTCTTGTTTTTCAAATTGATATGCACGCTTTAACACTAAAAGTTGTGTTGAAATTACCCCAATAATAGCCACAAGCCCTATGATAATAATTATTTTAAATCGATCGTTTTTAATCATTTTTCTAAAAATATATCTACAAAAATAGAAAAATAAATGGGTTAATTTTTAAACCCTAAAATCTATTTTTAGCATCAAATATCTTCGTTGAAGCCTATATTGTGTTTTGAAGTGCTAATATCTGAAAGATAGAAGTATTTAAAGTTTTATTACATACTATAAAGAATAACCATCAAAAATTATATTTAATCCCAAACAAAACATATCCTGGAATCATAGAATGAATTGTATTTTCTATTACAAAATTATTAGATGTTTGGGTAATTTGTTTAAAATTATTTATATTTAGTAAATTATTACTTTTTATAAAATATGTGAATTTGTTTTGCTTGTCTAAATAATTAATATTAAATCCTAATAGAGTTTGATAATTTCTATTCAAACTTCCATTCTGTATTAAATAATTAGCGGATGGCTCAATTTTAAAAGAACTAATTTTAGATATAATTTTAAATCCTATATTTTGAGTAAATAAATTGTTTTCATTTGCAAATAATGATTGTTTAAAATTGACATACTCAGCTAAATAAAACAATTGAAACTGTGTTTTTATTTTTTTAAAACTGTAAGCTAAGTTGATATCTAAAATACTTTTTGTAAAGTTGGAGTTATTTGCTATGTTATTAATAAAATTGATATTAGAAGTATAATCACATGATAAGCTACTTTTTATTATTAAAGGAAATTTTGAAAATTTTCTATCATAGATTAAAATAACTATAAAATTTTT
>CAYXAF010000028.1:9670-25526 GCA_964463035.1 uncultured Flavobacterium sp. | reverse complement strand
TTTTTTGAATTTTAAAACCTACCTCCCCCTAAATTTAGTGGCAAATTTTTAAAACAAATTTTTAAAACTCTATAAAATAATTTACATTTGCATACGTTAAACTAAAAAAAACAGTTCTATGAAGAATATATTTTATTTATTTTTAGCTATTTTTACTTTTATTTCGTGTGCCGAAGATGGAATTGTTTTTAACGATGCCGCTGTTCAGGCACTTAAAAATTATGAGCCGTGGAAAGCTACTACGTTTAAAGCTATGATAAATGCAACTAATTCATTAAAATTAACGGCAAGTGACGGTAAAGAAGAATTAACTTTAAACATAGCTTCAAAAAATGTAGGGACATACCCTCTTGGAACGTCATCTGCAAATACAGTAATATTTAAAGAAGTTACAGAAACTGCAACCACTTTTTATACTACAGGCGGTGATTGGGGTTCTGGAGAAATAAAAATTACTAAAAACGACACTTCTAAACGAACCATAACTGGTAGTTTTTATTATACAGCTACAAGTTTAGCAGGTAAATCTCTCACAATGGAATATGGGGTTTTTTATAATGTTCCATATTAGTTAAGGGGACTTCTAAAAATTGAATTTCTAATGAAAATTTATTATTTTAAGAAGTAGAAGGCAAAATTTAAAAAGAACTTTTTGTAATAAAAATGAATTTTTTGAAGTCCCCTTAAATAATTTTAACTGGCTTAATAATCCTAATTTATGCCTACTTTTATTTCAAAAATATGTTAAGGGACTTCTCAAAAGATCAATTTTGGCAGATAAAATGGATAATTAAAACCAAAATCTATGAAAACATACCCTAAAGGGCATAAAAAATTACTCAACGCTTGGGCTTTTTACGACTGGGCAAACTCGGTATATAGTTTAGTGATTGCCTCGGCAATTTTTCCTATTTTTTATGATGTAATTTTCTCTGAACGAAATCATAATGTATTTTTGGGCAATTGGAGTGTTAAAGATACAGCTTTTATTAGTTTTTTAACAGCTTTTGCTTTTTTAGTAGTAGCAATTTTTTCCCCTATTTTATCTGGAATTGCAGATTATATAGGAAATAAAAAAAAATTCTTACGCTTTTTTTGCTATCTCGGAGCACTATCTTGCATAAGTTTATTTTGGTTTAATGTAGAGCAACTCTTTTTTGGATACCTATCGTACTTTTTAGGATTAATTGGTTTTTGGGGAAGTTGGGTTTTTTATAATTCATATTTGCCCGATATTGCTTATCCTGAACAACAAGATGCAACCAGTGCAAAAGGTTTTTCTTATGGATATATTGGTAGCACCTTACTACTTATTTTTAATTTAGCAATGGTTATGTATCCTGAAACCTTTGGCTTGCCTGAAGGTGGTGAAGGTAAACTTTTAGCTATGCGAATTTCGTTTGTTATGGTAGGAGTTTGGTGGTTTGGTTTTAGTCATATTACCTATTACTATTTGCCAAATGGGAATAAAGAACAAACAAAAATTCCTAAACATATTATTTTTAATGGCTTCAAAGAATTAAAAAATGTTTCGAAACAGCTTAATCAAATAGCAGTTTTAAAAAAATATCTACGAAGTTATTTTATATTTATTATGGCAGTGCAAACAGTTATGCTGGTTGCTACTTATTTTGGAGCAACCGAAATAAATTGGACAACCGATTCTGAAAAAACCACAGGGCTAATTATCAGCATTTTACTTATACAATTGGTAGCAGTTGTAGGCGCTCAACTCACTTCAAAAGCATCAGCAAAATTTGGAAATATAAATACATTAATATTTTTAAATATTATTTGGGCAGTACTTTGTGTTTTTGCCTATTTTATAAGCGAACCCATTCATTTTTATACCACAGCAGCATTTGTAGGATTAGTAATGGGAGGTATACAATCATTAGCACGTTCTACTTATTCAAAATTATTACCCGAAACCAACGATACGACCTCGTTTTTTAGCTTTTATGATATAACCGAAAAAATAGCAATAGTTTTAGGAATGGTAATTTACGGAACCATTGACCAGATTACAGGCTCTATGCGAAATGCTATTGCAATACTTGGTATACTTTTTATTTTAGGCATTTATTTATTATTAAAAATTCCAAAAAGCACCCGAATTTAAGATGAAAAAAAGTTTTTATATAATTGTTTTATTCTTAATAATATCTTGTAGAAATTCAGGAGTAGAAAAACCTAAAAATCTACTTTCGCAAGCTGAAATGACCTCTATTTATTATGATATGATATTGCTACAAAGCATACAAACCACTCAACCCTTTGTGTTAGACAAATATAGCATAAGCCCTACAGACTACATTTATAAAAAATACGAGATTGATAGTGCCACCTTTTTTGAAAACAATAAATACTATGCCTCTGACCCTAAAACTTATAAAAAAATGTTTGATGTGGTTACAAAAAAAATAGATGAAAATATGCCTAAAATTGAATAAAATCAAATGGCTAAATAATTTTAAAATCACTAAAAATTGGTTGAAGTTCTTGCCTTTTTAAATAATCAATAGCGTATCTACCTTCGTTAAAAAGCAAATCTAAAACGCTTAAATTGTTAATAAATCCTTGTTTATCATCAAAAACTTGGGTATAAGGTTCAAAAAAATGTTTGTCTTTTTTGCCGTTGGCAAGGGGTCTAAAATCTACATAATTAACTTCTTTAAAATACTCAATTGTTCGGGTATAGTTGAGTTTTGTTTTTAAAAATTTACACATTACTTCGTGTATTTCAAGGTTTAAATCTAACAAAAAAGTAGTTTTTTTTTGAAAAATTGGGATTAATTCATCTTCAAAATATTCAAAAAAAGGCGAAGTTCTATAAGCTGCTTCCAATGATTTAAAATGATTTTTTTGCCAGTTAAAATCGTATTCAATTTTTATATTTTTTGTTTTTTGATGTGCCTCAAAACTGTGTTTTATAGGCACATTTAGCAATTGTTTACCATTAGGGCTATAAATATACATTCGGTTTCGGTTGGTTTGTTTTTGAAAAGTATCTTCGGTTTCAAACACTATATGATTAGCTTGAACCATAGCAACAAAATGGCTTACAGAAGGAAAATAAGTAGGGTAAAGAATAATATTCATATAAAAATGTGGTCATAAATTAAAACATAGAAAATAAAAATTTTAATCCTTACTGATTAAATTTTAGATATAATAGACGAATTAAGGGGGGGCTAAAAATTGTTTTTATAATTTTTTATACTTTTCCCTCAAAAAATAAAAAACAATTCCAAAAATACTTAAAAATAAAAAAGGGATTCCGATGGTTATGAATTGAATTTTTATATAATTCTCAGACACCTCGTTTTTATTAAGTATTGGTAAATCTACATCTTTACTTCTAATATTTAATAAACCTTTATCATCTAACAAATAATTAACCGAATTGAGTAAAAATTCTTTATTCCCAAAGAAGTTTTTTGTCCATTTATCATAGCCTAATTCTAAAGGTTCTAAATTGCTATTTAATTGATTTTTAATAATATCTCCATCAGAAACTACAATTATTTTATTTTCGTTCTTGCTTTTTTCTATAAAATTTGAATCATCAAAAGGTAAAATTCTGTTCTTAAAAGCTGATGTAAATTTTCCTTCTAAAAGTAGCCCTACTATTGATGAGTCTTTTACTTTATAATTTGCTTCATCAAAAGGTTCTTCAACCATAGCAAGGCTTACAACCGATAGAGTTCCTATTTTTTTACTATATTTTGAACTCTCTAAAAGCACTGTTTTAGCAATTCCGTTGGCTAAGGTATCAATTGGAGAGGTAAATTCAAGTTTTAAACCATCAGTATTTTTTATAATAGGATGATTGGTTTTGGGGTAAATGTAAGGTGAAAATTTCCAGTTATAATTGGAGTATTGTGTTTGACTTCCCTCCTGCCCTGTCGCTAATTTTATAGGTGTGGCTTGTTCATCTTTTACTAATAAAGGGTTAATTCTAAAGCCATATTTAAAAAATAAATCATTCAAATTCAATTCGTTAGGATAAGTAAGCATTTCACCCGTAGGGTTATAAAGGCTGTCCATCTCTGCCTGAACTCCATCAAGTAACCAAAGTGATTTTCCTCCATTAATAATAAATTGGTCAAGCACTTGTTTTTCTTTATCTGTAAATTTTTGGGTAGGTTTTGCAATAATAATTAAATCATATTTTTGAAGATCTTTTAAGGTTTTAATAGGTTGTTTTTCAACAAAATCTAAAGTAAACTGAGCAATATAATATTGTTCTTTAATAGTTTTTAAAAAATCAGCAATATATGCATCGCTCAATTCTCCATTTCCTTTTAAAACGGCTATTTTCTTTTGTTTTTCGACCGATACTTTTTGTATAGCATCTACAAAAGCATACTCTAAATGCTGCACCGAACTCACAATTTTTTGTTCGATACCTGCGCCTAAAATATTTTTAAGCAAAGATACTTTTGCTTTTTTTATTCCACAAGTTACAGTTGCCCAAGGATATATAACCTCCTGAGATTGTTTTCCTTTGTTATTTACGGTTACATTTAATGGAATGATGCCTTGTTGAAACATCTTTTTCATTACCTCTACCCTATCTTCTTCGTTTTCAACAGGATTTATAAATTGAACAATAATTTGGTTGTTATATGCTGTAAATTCTTCTAATAATTGTTGGGTTTCGGTGTGCAATCGGTTAAATTCTGCAGGATAATTTCCTTCTAAATAAACATCTATATACACAGGTTCCGAAAGATTTTTTAAGATTTTTAACGAAGGGGCAGACAAGGAGTAGCGTTTATCAGCAGTCAAATCAAACCGATGATACAAAAAATAACCTAAAACATTGATAATTAAAGCTATAATAATAATTTTAATTAATTTATATAATTGTATTTTAGCAAAACTATTCATTAAAATTGTTCTGTTTTAAGTTGATAAACCGTTGCCGATAGAAAGATAGAGGTTAAACTCACAAAATAAAGTATATCTCGGCTATCTAAAACTCCTCTACTCATACTTATAAAATGGTTTTCCATCCCAAAAGCGGCAATTTGTTGTTTAAAATTGCCTATAATATTTGACAGAGCTTCGAATCCATAATAAAAAAAGAAGCATAAAACAGTCGAAATTATAAATGCAACTATTTGATTTTCAGATAAAGTTGATAAAAAAACACCTATTGATGTATAACTTGCTATTAAAAACAACATACCAAAATATGAACCCAAAACACTGCCTAAATCAAGGCTATTTTGGGGTAAACTATACGTTTGAAGTACAAAAACATACACTATAGTTGGTAAAATAGCTAAAACAACTAATAAAAATGAGCCTAAAAACTTCCCTAATACAATTTGAATAACGGAAACAGGTTTTGTGAGTAATAATTCTAAGGTTCCGAGGCGTTTTTCATCGGAAAAACTACGCATAGTAATGGCAGGGATTAAAAATATAAAAACATAGCCCGAAAGTTCAAAAAACGGACTTAAATCAGCAAAACCTGTATTAATTATATTAAAAGGTGTATCAAAAACCCATAACATTAAACTATTTATTATCAAATATATAGCAATAACCAAATAGCCCATTATTGAGCCAAAAAATGTTTTTATTTCTTTTAAAATTATTGAATTCATTGTTTTTTTATATTGAAAGTTTAGAGGGTTTATAGGGTTATTTAATCATGATAATTTGGAAATGAAATACTAATGGGGAATTCTAAAAATTGGTTTTCTAATAAAAATTTGTAATTTTTAAGAGGTAGAAGGCAAAATTAAAAAGATTTTTTTGTAATAAAAATGAATATTTAGAAGCTCCCAAAATCTTAAATCTTAAATCGTTAATCATGATGCCCGTCATCAAAAACCTCTACGGTTACTTCTTTTTCAATTAAATCGGTAAACTTGCCTCTGTATCTTGTTGCTTTAACCAAATGATTATCTATCCAATGATAGTTTCCACCTCTTGGCTTTCCGAACAAAATTCCGTGATATTTAAACCCATGCTTTTTTAGCCATTCTTCTGTAACGCATCTATGTGCTTCGGTTCTGGAGGTAAAAAAGAAAATAATATGCCCTTCGTCAAACCATTTATTCAAAGTGATTAAAGCATCTGGATATACTTCTGCTGTTACCATTCGTTCAGGTTCTTCGTTTGGAATATCATCACAAATGGTTCCGTCTATATCTATTAAATAGTTTTTTATACCTTCAGGTAAAATAGGACTTAGTTTTTTTCCGTCTTCTGTAATAGATTGTAATTGTTCTTCTAAATTCATTTATTTTTATATATGTATTAAGTATTAAAATATCAACAATTAAAATTAAGAATTATTCTTTTGCCCAATTTAGCCTGTCCATTTGGTTATATTGCCAAGGGGCAGCGTTATTTTCAATATTTGTCATCATAGAGTTTAGCTCGGTTGGTGCTGCGCTTTGTTCCATTACTAAATAGTTTCGCATATCCATAATAATTGAAAGTGGGCTTATGCTTATCGGGCATTCTTCTACACAGGCATTACATGTTGTGCAAGCCCATATTTCCTCGGGGGTTATATAATTATTTAATAATGTTTTATTATCATTTATAAAAGTTCCGTTATTTATATCTATATTTTTGCCTACCTCTTCTAATCTATCTCTGGTTGCCATCATAATTTTTCGAGGTGATAATTTTTTACCTGTAATATTTGCTGGGCAAACCGAGGTGCATCGTCCACATTCGGTGCAAGTATATGCATTTAGAAGTTGTAATTTAGTTAAATCAAACACATCACTTGCGCCAAATTTTTCAGGAATTACATTTCCGGCAGGTGCTGTATATAGATTTGCATTGGGGTCGAGCATAAGCTTGACTTCATTGGTTACGCTTTCTAAGTTTTTAAATTGTCCTTTTGGCTTAAGTTCTGCAAAATAGGTATTTGGGAAGGCTAAAAGTATGTGCAAATGTTTTGAAAAGTATAAATAATTTAAAAATAATAACACTCCTATTATATGTAACCACCAAGCTCCTCTTTCAAAAACTACAATAATATTTTCAGAAAATCCGTTGAATATTGGTGCTATAAATTGCGAAATCGGGAAACTTCCAACTGATGTATAATGATGAACTCCAAGAGTTTGTAGTTGTAAATCGGCTGCATTCATCAATAAAAAAAATGTCATTAAAATCATCTCAAAATACAAAATAGTATTGGCATCTTTTTTAGGATAGGCATCTAAATCGGGGTGCGAAAGACGTTTTACTTTATAAATATTTCGTCTGAACCAAAAAATTATAACTGAAACTAAAACTAAAGCTGCTAAAAGTTCAAAAGAGCCTATTAAAATGTTATAAAAACTTCCTAAAAAACTAAAAACCCTGTGTGTGCCAAAGAGCCCATCAATAATAATTTCGAGCATCTCGAGGTTGATAATTATAAAGCCTACATAAACCACCAAATGCAACAAAGCAGGCAAGGGTCTATTTTTCATTTTACTTTGTCCGAAAGCAATTCGGAGCATATTTTTTAATCGTTGATTAGGGTTATCGGACCAATTTACTGGTTTTCCTAAATTAATATTTCGGATTAGTTTTTTTACATTTTTAACAAAAAAACCAATCCCTACAACGAGAAAAGTGGCAAATAACAATTGAAAAAGGATGTTCATTTTAATAGTTTTTAGTGTAGATAGCTGCGATTTTATTCATCTAAATAACTTATTTCACAGTATCTTTTGCTTGATAAGTAGTTGATTTTTTGCCAAATAGTGAAAAGTGCACATATCTTTTTGGGTTATTTTTCATATCTGCTAATAAAAGTTCTAATTCTTTTGAGGCAGCGGTAAGGTTATTATACATTTTTTCGTCTTTCATAAGTTTGCCCATAGAGCCTTTGCCTTGCTGAATATCTTGCATTATTTTGTTTACTTCTGCCAAACTATTATCTAAATTTTTAACCGTTTGTGCTAAATTAGCTTGTGCTAACGAATCGGAAATTTTTGAAAAATTAGTAGAAATTTTATCAAAATTATCAATGGAATGATTTAGTTTTGTTTTGTTATCTGTAATTAATTGATTAGTATTTTGCATAATTTGGTTAATATTTTTAAGCGATGTGCTTAAACTTGCTAAACTATTTTTGAAGTTTTCTCTACTTTCTTGATCCAAAACTTTGTTCAAATTGGTAACTAATCCGTCAATATTAGTAATAGCACTTTCTACTTTTGATTGCAACGGATTGATGTTTTTTGCAAAGTTTTCCATCATCCCCAGTTCCACTACTCCTTTTATGTGATCGCCTGTTTTTAAAGCCGTTTTATCAGTAAAATTTGGAATTATAGCTACTTGTTTTCCTCCTAAAAAACTGGCATCATATAGTTTTGCAACGCTTGATTTTGATATAGAAAATTCTTCGTTTATTTGTAACTCAACTATTGGTTTTCCTGTTTTTTCTTGAATCGAAATTGTATTTACTCGTCCTATTACCATTCCGTTTAGTGTGATGGGTGATGAGGGTTGTAATCCTTCAACCGAAGGATATTCTACAAAAAGCGTAAGGTGTGGATTTAAAATATTTTTACCTTTTAAAAAATTATATCCCCAAATAAATAAAACGATGGATAGAATTACTAAAATAGCTGTTTTTACTTCTCTTGAACGATTGATTTGCATTTGTTTTTTGGTTTATTTTTGATTAAAGGCTTCTTGAAAGGTTATTTTTTCGCCATTTTTAAACGGAACTATAAAAGCCGATACATATCCTTTTTTTCGAGTTATTTCTAAATATTTTTGTGCTTTTGGGTATTCAGTTGTTTCTTCGTAATAATAACGATACAATTTTTGGTCAAAAGTAACCGAAATTTTATCTAAACCATTAAAAAATTCAGGTTTTAAGTCAAATTTTCTGTCCGTTGCCGATATTTGAACTTTATAAATTACAACCCCGTTTGTAGTATTTATTGCAGGTCTTTCAGCTGTTATAACTTCCTCTTTTTTAGATTCTATTTTTACAGGTTCAGTTTCTTTTTTTACAATTTTTTCTGTTATAATTGGTTCTGTTTTTGGTTTTTCAATTACTTTAGGTTCAATTTTTACCGTTTCTGTTTTTATTACTTTTTCAATCGGTTTTACATCTTTTGTAGGGTCTTTTTTAGGTTTTTCTACTGTTTTTTCGTCTTTTTTTTCAGGAACAGTAGCTTTTCTTTCAGAATTAAATTTAGGAATAATTCTATTAGGGACTTCTTGTTCTTCATTTTTTGCCACTACATTACTTTTATTTTTTGCATCAACTGTAGTCGTTTGCGTTTGTTCGGGCATAAAGTAATCATTTTTATATTTAAGGATAGCTTTAGCAAGGGCTTCTGCCATTTCTTGTTTTCCTTTTTCCGAGTTTAAATATTTTGCTTCGGTTTCGTTGGATATAAATCCTAATTCTACTAAAACACCAGGCATATAGGTAGCATCTAAAACCCATAATAATTGCTGGTGCACCCCTTTATTTTTACGTTTTAACTCTTTTTCAAAAATTGATTGTAAATTAGAAGCAAATTCTACACTTCTGTTTAAAGATTCTTCTTGCAAAATTTTTAAACCAATAACAGATTCGGGCTTGTTAGGGTCAAAACCCTTGTATTGTTCATTATAATCATCTTCTAAAAAAATTACTGAGTTTTCGGTTTTGGCAACTTCAAAATTCAAATCACTTCTACCCTGCCCCATCACCAATGTTAAAGCTCCATAAGGCAAGGCACTGGCATTTGAATTGCAATGCACCGATACAAACAAATTAGCATCGGCTTTGTTAGCAATGTTGGCACGTTCTTTCAACTCAATAAAAACATCTGTTTTTCGGGTATAAATTTGTTTAATGTCTTTATGTTCGTCTAATATCTTACCTACCCGAAGCACTACATCTAAAACAATGTCTTTTTCTTTGATCTTGTTTTTATATGCTCCTGAATCTTTACCACCATGTCCAGCATCTAAAACCACTTTAAATTGTGCCTGCACCGAAGTAATTGTAAAAAACAAAAACATCCGCATAAAAAAAGAAGTCGAAATTGAGGCTATTTTATTCATAAATTGTTATAATTATATTAAAAGATTACTTTTGCAAAAAAATATGTGTAAGTTTGACACTTCAAAAAATCAAACTCCGATGAAAACCTTACAAAATTAGTATTAAAACCTTGAATTCAAAAACTTATTATACAGCTTTTATAATTTTTTTTCTATTTTTAGGAAAAATGCCTCTTTTTTCGCAAGAAATTAAAAAAGAAGTGCCCTTTTTAACAACAACTACTAAAAAAACAATCGAAGTAAAAAAAACAACAACAGATACAATAAAAATTGATACTCTTAAAGTTAAAAAATCAATTTTAGAGGGTATTGTGAAACGAAAAGCAAAAGACTACGAAAAATTAAACCAAAAGAAAAAAGAACTTACCTTATATAACGAAGCTGAATTATATTACAAAGATATTGAATTAAAAGCAGGCATTATCGTAATGAATTATGAAAAAGACGAAGTCTATGCTGGTAGAATAAAAGATACGGCTGGTAACTACATCCAATATCCGTATTTTAAGCAAGGGACAAATATTATAGAGCCCGATTCTATTAGGTTTAATACCAAAACAAAAAAAGCATTGGTGTGGAACTCCCGGACTCAACAACAAGATTTTAGAATAAAAGCAGAAATTTCAAAACGTGAAAACGACTCTGTCTATTTTTTAAAAAAAGCACGCTTTACTACTTCCGAAGATGTTGATAATCCTGAATATTATTTTGTGGCAAACAAAGTAAAATTTGTTCCTAAAAAAAAGGTGGTTGTAGGGCTTACAAATATGGTTATTGCAGATGTGCCAACGCCTATTGGTTTACCTTTTGCTTATTTCCCGATGACCGAAAAAAGTGTATCTGGTTTTATACCTCCCTCACCTGGGTATAACAATACACAAGGGTATTTTTTACAAAACGGAGGTTATTATTTTGCCCTAAGCGATTATTATGATTTGGCAATTATGGGCGATTATTACACTAACGGAAGCTATTCTTTACGAACTGAAAGCAGTTATGCAAAACGCTATAAATATAGAGGAACTATAAATCTACGTTATCAAAACAACATCCAAAGTGAACGAGGTTTACCTGATTATGATAAAAGCACCGAATATATGATTCTTTGGAGTCATGGGCAAGATGGCAAAGCAAGTGCAAATTCACGATTTTCTGCTTCGGTAAACTTAGGAAGCAGCCAATATTACAGAAATTCATTAAATATAAACGATGTGGGCAGAGGCTTAAACAACACTATGAATTCGTCTGTTTCGTATCAAAAAACCTTTAATACCGTTCCTCAAACCAATATTTCGGTAACCTTAAACCATACACAAAACACCAATACAAGTTTAATAACGATGACTTTGCCTAATATACAAGGAAATATGGATAGAATTTTTCCGTTTGCCAAAAATGATGGAGCAAAGAAAGGAATTATAAAAAACATCAACCTAAGTTATAATTTACAAGGACGTAACGAAATAACAACCAACGATTCCTTGTTCGGAAAAACAGAAATGTTCGATGGAGCAAAAGCGGGTTTTCAACACAGTATACCTATAAGCACTAATTTCAAAATTTTTAAATACTTCAGTGTTACAGCAACCACTCAATATAACGAAATTTGGACGTTTAATACCCTAAAAAAAGGCTACGATGTTGCAGAAGATACCCTTGTGAGTAAGCAAATTAACAAATTTGACAGCTACCGAACCTATAATTTTAGCACTAACATAGGAACTACAATTTACGGAACTTTTAAATTTGGTAAAAATAGTAAAATACAAGCGATTAGGCATATTATAAGACCCAGTATTGGTTATGGTTACACACCAAGTTTTAGCCAATATTACGACCCTATAATTATTGATGCTAACGGAACCACCAAAGGCGATTATACACGGTTTGAAAATAGTATTTATGGAGCACCCAGTCGTAGTTTTTCAAACGTAATGAGTTTAGGGATAACAAACAATTTTGAGGCAAAAGTGAGCGATAAAAACGACCCTGAAAAGTCTAAAAAAGTAATGCTTTTAAATAATTTAACCTTCGGAACATCATATAATTTAGATACCAATTTATGGTCAACCGTTTCAATGAATGGAGGAACAAATTTATTTAAAGACAGAGTAAGTTTAAACTTTAGCTCAACCTTAAACCTATACGCTATTGATGAAAAAGGAGCACAAACCACTCAACTAAACATTAATAAAGGAGGAAGTTTGTTTCGGATGACAAATGCTGGTTTTAATTTAGGATTTTCATTATCAGAAAAAGATTTTGACAAAAGTAAAAAAGAAAAAGACACTAAAAAAGATGAAAAACAAGCAGATAAAACCAACAAAAACCAAAAAGATGTATTTGAAAATACCGATTTAAACAACAATGAAGTAAGTCTTTTTGATACTAAAAAGAACGACAATGAGGAAAGCAAAGAAATTGAATGGTATGCCTCAAAACTGCCTTGGACGTTGCGAATTGCCTATACCATGAATTATACGAATGCCAATCGAAACCCCGAGATAAACAACAACTCGTTGATGGCATCGGGCGATATTACTCTTACCCCCAAGTGGATAGTAGGTTTTTCGACTGGATATGATTTTGCGGGCAAAGGTTTAACATTTACCAATCTTCGGTTTGAAAGAGATTTGTTGAGCTGGCGAATGAGTTTTAACTGGAATCCAATTGGTTATAACAAATATTGGAGCTTTTTTATAGGAATAAAATCATCTATATTAAGAGATATTAAATGGGACAAACAAAGTTTACCTGATAGAAAATTACGATAAATATGTCTTAAAAACACCCCCTATAAAATCGCTATTAACAACAAGTTTGCGTAAAAAATCTCAATGGAGATAAGGCAACCCGAGTTTGCGAACTGGCGAAACATTCCATAGTAGCTTTAAAAAACAAAAACATATGAAAAAAATAATTTTTACTCTATTTATAAGCCTATTATTAGGTTGTAGTGATGCAGATGTGATGATAGAACCCTTTAATTTTGATGGAATTGACATAAGCAAATGTGCTACAAAAGATATATTATACAAAATAAAATCATCTGAAATATTATTTATAACTTTTCCAATAGCAGAAAACTTAAAAAACGAAGAAACACCAGCAAACGAACCTCGTGAAATAATTTTAAACACAATCAACAAAGTAATTTATCGGGTATATAGCGATGCCGCAAACAGCACCGTTATTTGCAACGACATTCCGCCTGTAAGTCCTTTTACACAAACCGAATGGAATGCAAAAGCAGGTGCAAAAATACAAATTGTAACTACCAAAAAACTACACCCAAATACAAACACAATAGAATATTACAAGCACGTAATTACTTTTAAAAACATTGAATTTAGCAATGGAACTGAATCGTTTGTGTATGATAACTATGAATTTGGTGAATACAGAACGAATCCGTAGAGTTTAGCGGTTGAACTTTTGGTGGTTATATATTTCTTAACCCGACAGAATTTAATATGGTTTTATTTAAGGAGATTTTTATAAATTGGTTTTGCAATGAAAATTTATAATTTTTAAAAAGTAGAGGGCAAAATCTAAAAATATTTTTTATAACAAAAAAGTTTTTTTAGAAGCCCCCTTTATAAGCAACCAACCTAAATTAGTATCTTTGTGCTTCAAAAAATAGTATGAAATGGAAACTAAAAAATTAATCATAGGTGCTTGTGGGCAAATTGGTTCTGAGCTTACGGTTCGGTTAAAAGAAATTTATGGCAGTTCGAATGTGGTGGCTGCCGATATTGTAAAAGGTAAACAAAAATTTGTAAAAGAAGGTCCCTTTGAAGTGGTTAATGCTTTAGATTTTAATCAAATACAAACAATTATTGAAAAACATAATGTTGATGAGGTATATTTAATGGTTGCTTTACTGTCTGCCACTGCTGAAAAAAACCCTGCTTTTGCTTGGGATTTGAATATGGGTTCGCTTTTTCATGTATTAAACTTAGCCAAAGCGGGTAAAATAAAAAAGATATTTTGGCCATCAAGTATTGCTGTTTTTGGACCTACAACTCCTCGAAAAAACACCCCACAATACACCATTATGGAACCTTCAACAGTTTATGGAATATCAAAACAAACAGGCGAACGATGGTGTGAGTATTATAATACACACTACGGAGTTGATGTAAGAAGTTTGCGTTATCCAGGGCTTATCAGTTGGACGCACCCTCCTGGAGGTGGAACTACTGATTATGCAGTCGATATTTTTCATAAAGCAATTTTAGAAAGAAAATATACTTCGTTTTTAAAAGAAAACACAATGTTACCGATGATGTATATGAAAGATGCCATTGATGCAACTATAAATTTAATGCAAACATCAGCTCGAAATATTAAAATTCGTTCGTCATACAACTTAGCTGCAATGAGTTTTACACCAAAACAAATTGCCGAAGAAATTAAAAAACATATCCCAGAATTCACTATCAATTATGCTCCAGATTTTAGACAAGAAATTGCTGATAGTTGGCCAGAAAATATTGATGATACTAATGCCCGAAAAGATTGGGATTGGAACCATAAATTTGATCTAAAAGCAATGACTATTGAAATGCTCGAAAATTTAAAAAATATATATAAAATAAATAATAATGAAAAAACATAATTTTAGTGCTGGTCCCAGTATTTTACCACAAGAAGTATTACAAAAAGCAGCAGAAGCAGTAATCAATTTTAACAATTCAGGGTTATCAATTTTAGAAATTTCGCACCGAAGTAAAGATTTTATAGCAATAATAGACGAAGCTCGGAGTTTAGTCTTAGAACTTTTAGGACTACAAAACAAAGGTTATCAAGCTCTTTTTTTACAAGGTGGAGCAAGTTTAGAATTTTTAATGATACCTTATAACTTATTGAGAACAAGCGGAAAAGCTGCCTATTTAGATACCGGAACTTGGGCAAGTGCTGCTATTAAAGAAGCTAAACATTTTGGAGAAACAGTAATTGTAGCCTCTTCAAAACCAGAAAACTACAACCATATTCCTAAAAATTACACAATTCCTACCGATGCTGATTATTTTCATTGCACCTCAAACAATACCATTTTTGGAACTCAAATAAAAGAATTTTCAAGATGTGCAATGCCTATGGTTTGTGATATGAGTTCAGATATTTTTTCACGTGAGTTAGATTTTTCTAAATTTGACCTAATATATGCAGGAGCACAAAAAAATATGGGCCCAGCAGGAACAACTTTGGTTATTGTTAAAGAAGAAATTTTAGGAAAAACCGATAGAACTATTCCTAATATCCTTAATTATCAGGTGCATATCGAAAAAGAAAGTATGTATAACACACCTTCGGTTTATGCAGTGTATGTTTCGTATCTTACTTTAAAATGGATTAAAGAAAATGGAGGAGTGGCTGGTATGCAAAAACGAAACGAAGCAAAAGCACAATTACTTTATAACGAAATAGATAATAATCCAAAATTTGTAGGAACTGCTCAAAAAGAAGACCGTTCAACTATGAATGTTACGTTTTTATTAACCAATGAAAATGATAAAGAAAAGTTTGATAATCTATGGAAAGAAGCAGGAATTTCAGGCTTAGCAGGGCATCGTTCGGTAGGTGGATATAGAGCATCTATTTATAATGCAATGCCAATAGAAAGTGTGCAAGTATTAGCTGATGTAATGAAAAAATTATAAAAAAATAAATGAATGATTTAAGTAATTACAGAAAAAGTTACGAAAAAAGCGAACTTTTAGAAGATAAAATACCAAATTGCCCTATGCAACTTTTTCAACAATGGTTTTATGAACTTAAAAATTTTGAAACTTCAACCGAAGTAAAT
>CAYXAF010000028.1:0-9648 GCA_964463035.1 uncultured Flavobacterium sp. | reverse complement strand
CTTGACGGATTCCCAAAAAATAGAGTTGTTTTACTTAAAAAATTCACCGAAGAAGGTTTTATTTTTTATACAAATTATAATTCTGAAAAAGGAAAAGCCATTGAACAAAATCCAAACATTTGTGCATCTTTTTTTTGGGAAATTGCAGAAAGACAAGTAATTATAAAAGGAAAAGCTGAAAAAATAGCTAAAAATTTATCCGATGGATATTTTGAAAGTCGACCAAAAGGTAGCCAACTTGGGGCATTAGTATCACCTCAAAGTGAGGTAATTTTATCAAAAGAATATTTGATTGAAAACCTAAAAAAATTAGAAAAAATATACGAAAACAAACCCGTAGAGCGACCTGAAAATTGGGGTGGATATATCATAAAACCCGTTCAAATTGAATTTTGGCAAGGTCGCCCCAACCGTTTGCACGACCGTATTCGGTATACCTTACAAGACAATTATAACTGGAAAATTGAACGATTGGCTCCATAAAAAAGTATTTACTATGTATATTGAACGAGAAAAAAGTTGGCTTTCATTCAACGAAAGAGTATTGCAAGAAGCAGCAGATCAAACGGTTCCATTGTTGGATAGGTTGCGTTTTTTAGGAATTTTTTCTAATAATATGGACGAATTTTTTAGGGTTCGGTATGCAGCCGTTCGGAGGTTAAGTTTAGACAAAAACCCTTCTAAAAAAATTCTTATAGGCACAACTCCCAAAGAATTACTGAACGATATAACCAAAATTGCTATTAAACAACAAACCAAAAGTCTTGAAATACTTGAGGATATTGAAAAAAAATTAGCCAAAGAAAATATTTTTATCAGCAATGAGCAAGGACTAACCCCAGAACAAGAACATTTTTTAAACGATTTTTTTATTCAAAAAGTGAGCCCGGCCTTAGTAACAATTATTTTGAATGATTTAAACGAATTTCCAATAATAAAAGACACCCATGGGTATTTAGCTATAAAGCTAACTCTTAAACCATTAGCCAGCGAAAATGTAATAGAAAAATTATTCCCTAAACGTGAAATACGCTATGGCTTAATCGAAATTCCGAACACAATCAATCGTTTTGTAGAACTTCCTTCTGACTCAGAAAAAAGGTATATTATCCTTTTAGACGATGTAATTCGGTTACATTTACCTCAAATTTTTACTATATTTAATTTTGATTCTATCACTGCCCACATGATTAAAATTACTCGAGATGCCGAGTTAGAAATTGATAGTGACATTAGCAAAAGTATGGTCGAAAAAATAGCTACAAGCGTAAAAGACCGTAGAATGGGCGAAGTTGTTCGGTTTGTTTATGACAAAACTATGGAAAAAGATACCCTGAAATTCTTTTTAAATCGAATGAATATTGATGCTGCCGATAGTGTAATTCCAGGAGGTAGATACCACAACCGAAGAGATTATATGGGTTTTCCTAATTTAGGTAGGTTTGATTTATTATATCAACAAAAAGAAGCTTTACTCGTTAAAAACGTACCATTAGAAGGGAGTATTTTATCAAAAATTAAACAAAAAGATTTCTTATTACACGCTCCTTACCAATCGTTTTCATATATTATTAAGTTTTTAAGAGAGGCAGCTTTAGACCCCAAAGTTACATCTATAAAAATAACCCTGTATCGATTAGCAAAAAATTCGCAAATAATTAGTTCGCTCGTTAATGCAGCCAAAAATGGCAAAAAAGTTACCGTTCAAATAGAATTACAAGCCCGTTTCGACGAAGCAAACAATATCGCTTATTCAGAACAATTACAAACCGAAGGAATTGAACTTATTTTTGGTGTAAAAGGCTTAAAAGTGCATAGCAAAGTTTGCCTAATTGAACGTTTAGAAAATAATAAAATAGTTCGATATGGATTTATTTCGACTGGAAATTTTAACGAAAGTACCGCTAAAATTTATACAGATATAACACTTTTCACGCATCATCAAGGCGTTTTAAAAGATGTAAATGTGCTATTTTCTTTTTTTGAAACGAATTATAAAGTTGGTACTTATAAACATCTAATCATATCTCCCCATTATACCCGAAATAAATTTATAAAACTAATAGATAAAGAAATTGAAGCAGCTAAAAATAAAAAACCTGCTTATATCTATTTAAAAATGAATAATTTATCAGATTATCCAATGATTGATAAACTTTACGAAGCCAGCCAAGCAGGTGTAAAAATTAAGCTAAACATTCGTGGAATTTGTTGCTTAATACCAAATGAAAAAGGATTAAGTGAAAACATTGATGCCATAAGCATTGTGGATAATTATTTAGAACATACACGTTTATATATCTTTGCCAATAACAATAACCCCAAAATTTATATTTCGTCAGCCGATTTTATGCGACGAAATATCGACCAACGAGTAGAGGTTACATGCCCCATTTATGACGAAGATTTAAAAAACGAACTCATAGATACCTTTGAAATTGGCTGGAAAGCAAACGTAAAAGCACGATTGCATAGCAAAAATTTAGACAATCAGTACCGAAAAATACCAAACAAAAAGCCTTTTAGAGCACAAGTTGAAACCTACAATTATTATTTAGAAAGACTTTAAACTCAAGGAGACTTCTAAAAATTAGTTTTATAATAAAAATGAACTTTTTGGGAACCTCAAATTTTAAAAAAAACAAAAAAGCTAATAAATCAACAGATTTATTAGCTTTTTGATTTATAATACCTCTTTTGGAGTAGTAAATTTATTTCGCTAATTCAATAATTGCTTTTCCTTTTTCCATCGGGTTAGGGGTTTCTTTCAAAATTACAGTTCCTTTTATCCGTAGCGAAACTATTCCTCCTTCTTTATTAGTTGCGTTACTCTCAACAGTAATTGTTTTACTTATCGGACCAGGGCTCATGTTGTATTGAACTTCTATTCTGTCTGATTTACCAGGCATAATGGGCTGTGTAGGCTTTGTAGGTACCGTACAGCCACACGTAGAACGGACATTGGTAATAATCAAAGGAGCATCACCTGTATTAGTAAATTCAAAAACTCTTTTACCAGAGTCTTTCCCTTGTTCAATTTCTCCATAATTAATGGTTTCTTCTTTAAATTCAATTTTTGGTCCCGATTGGGCAAACGAAAAAATTGCCATTACAAATAAAACTAAACTAAATACTAATTTTTTCATGGTTTTAATTGGTTTAATAATTTTTTGTAAAATTATACATTTTTTTTAATAGTCAAATAATTATTTGATTTTTTTTAAAAACGACTTTTAATTATCTTTGCAAACAATACACAAAAAGCATACCAAAATAATTACTAATGATTAATTATAAATTTTTAAATTTTTAAAATTATCAATCGTTCTCCAATAGCCTGCCCTATATAATCGAGATATCGGGAGTAAACAATCTTAAATCGTTAATCATATAAAAAATGAATATTTCAGCACAATTTAACCCGAAAGAAGCCGAGCAAAAATGGTATAATTACTGGTTAGAAAATAAATATTTTCATTCTACACCCGATGCCCGAACGCCTTATACGATAGTAATTCCTCCACCCAATGTTACAGGGGTTTTACACATGGGGCACATGCTAAACAACACCATTCAAGATGTGCTGATACGAAGAGCACGTTTACGAGGTTTTAATGCATGTTGGGTGCCCGGAACAGACCACGCATCTATTGCAACCGAAGCAAAAGTTGTTGCAAAATTAAAAACAGAGGGTATAAATAAAGATGATTTAACACGTGAAGAATTTTTGAAACACGCCTGGAATTGGACACATAACTACGGAGGTGTAATTTTAGAACAACTAAAAAAACTAGGCTGCTCTTGCGATTGGGACAGAACCAAATTTACAATGGAAGACCAAATGTCAGCATCGGTAATAAAAGTTTTTGTAGATTTATATAACAAAGGTCAAATTTATAGAGGCTACCGAATGGTAAATTGGGACCCAGAAGCTAAAACAACCCTTTCTGATGAAGAAGTAATTTATGAAGAACAACAAGGAAAATTGTATCATATTAATTATAAAATTATCACATCAACACTATCCAAAGGAGAAAGAATAAATGATTATAACTCCCCTCCTTTGGAGGAGTTTGGGGAGGTTATCACAATAGCAACTACACGTCCGGAAACTATTTTTGGAGATACTGCCATTTGCATAAACCCAAATGACGAACGTTATAAACATTTAAAAGGAGCAAAAGCAATTGTGCCAATTTGTAACCGAGAAATTCCTATTATTTTTGATGAATATGTAGATATGGAATTCGGGACAGGATGTTTAAAAGTTACTCCAGCTCACGATATTAATGATAAAACTTTGGGAGATAAGCATAATATTCAAGTAATTGATATTTTTAATGAAGATGCTACTTTAAATAGTTATGGACTACATTATCAAGGAAAAAATCGTTTTGAAGTTAGGGAAGAAATCGAACAAGAATTACAACAAATTGGGGCTTTACAAAAAACAGAAATTCATATCAATAAAGTAGGAACTTCTGAAAGAACCAAAGCAATAATTGAACCTCGATTGTCAGATCAATGGTTTTTAAAAATGGACAAAATGGTAAAACCAGCCCTAAAAGCAGTGCTTGAAACCGAAAAAATTAAATTATATCCTAATAGGTTTAACAATACTTATAAACATTGGTTAGAAAATATTAGAGATTGGAATATATCTCGACAACTCTGGTGGGGGCAGCAAATTCCGGCTTATTATTATGGAGATGGAAAAGATGATTTTGTAGTAGCTGAAACCATTGAAAAAGCCCTCGAATTAGCAAAACAAAAAACTAACAATCCTCAACTAACAACCCTCAACTTAACGCAAGACCCAGATGCTTTAGACACTTGGTTTTCGTCTTGGTTGTGGCCAATATCCGTATTTAATGGTATTTTAGACCCTGAAAATGAAGAATACAAGTATTATTATCCTACAAACGATTTGGTTACAGGACCCGATATTTTATTCTTTTGGGTTGCCCGAATGATTTTTGCAGGCTATGAATATGCTAACGAAAAACCATTTTCAAATGTATATTTAACAGGTATTGTGAGAGATAAACAACGTAGAAAAATGTCTAAATCATTAGGTAATTCACCCGACCCTTTAGAACTTATTGAAAAATTTGGAGCCGATGGAGTTCGTGCTGGTTTATTATTAAGTGCATCGGCTGGTAACGATATCTTGTTTGATGAAGAACTATGTCAAAATGGTAAAGCATTTACTAATAAAATTTGGAATGCATTTAGGCTAATAAAAGGCTGGGAAATTGCCGAAACCCATCAGCCAGAAAATTCAAAAGTAGCTATTGAATGGTTTGAAAACAAATTTCAAAAAACTTTAGCAGAAATAGATGATTTATTTGAAAAATATCGTTTATCAGAAGCCCTGATGGCTATATATAAATTGGTTTGGGACGATTTTTGTTCATGGTATTTAGAAATGATAAAACCAAAATATCAAAAACCTATTGACAGAATTACCTATCAAAAAACCATTGAAATTTTAGAAAATAATTTAAAACTTTTACATCCGTTTATGCCATTTTTAACAGAAGAAATTTGGCAACATATAACCCAACGAACACCAAAAGAGGCTTTAATTATTGCTAAATATCCAAAACAAAAACCTTTTAATGAACAACTAATTGTAGATTTTGAACATATTCAAGAGGTAATTGCAGGAGTTAGAACCATCAGAAAAGAAAAAAATATTTCATTTAAAGAAACCATCGATTTAACCATTGTAAATACCGAAAATTTTTCAACATATTTTGATGCTGTTCTTATAAAATTAAGCAATATTAAAAACTTAGCATATACTAATGAAAAAATTACAGGTGCTCTTACATTTAGAGTAAAATCAAATGAATATTTTATACCAATTTCTGGGAATATAAATATAGATGAAGAACGTAAAAAACTATCAGAAGAATTGGCATATATTCAAGGGTTTTTACAATCAGTTCAAAAAAAATTATCAAATGAAAAATTTGTAGCCAATGCAAAACCAGAAATTATTGAAAATGAACGCAAAAAAGAAGCCGATGCCTTACAAAAAATAGCAACGTTAGAAGAGGCATTAAAAGGGTTGTATAACCTATAAAAAAAACAAAAATATTTTTATTAAGGGAACTTCTAAAAATTGGTTTTCTTATGAAAATTTGTATTTTTTTAAAGAACTTTTTGTAATAAAAATGAATTTTTAGAAGCCCCCTTAAATGATAAAAATTAAAAAATATGCGGCTATTGATATTGGTTCTAATGCTATTCGGCTATTGATTACCAACATTGTAGAACAAAAAAACCACGAACCACAGTTTAATAAAAGTGCTTTGATACGAGTACCAATTCGGTTGGGACAAGATTCCTTTACAAATGGAATAATTACGGACGAAAATATTCATCGGATGTGCTTAGCAATTGAAGCCTATCGATTACTGATGGAGGTTAATAAAGTTGAAAAATACAAGGCTTGTGCTACCTCAGCTATGCGTGAAGCAAAAAACAATACAAAAGTTGTAGCTATCATCAAAGAAAAAACAGGCATAACCATAGATATTATTGACGGAAAAACAGAAGCAAAAATTATTGCTGCATCAGATTTGCAACAATATATAAAAAGTAATGAAAACTATTTATATGTAGATGTGGGGGGGGGTAGCACCGAATTTTCGTTGTTCAAAAATGGTGAAATAAAAGCAACACAATCATTTAAAAACGGAACCGTAAGGTTACTAAACAACAAAGTTGACAAAAATATTTGGGGTAAAATAGAACATTGGATTACTAAACATACCGAAAATTTAGAAAATATAACACTCATTGGGTCAGGAGGAAATATTAATAAAATATTTAAAATTTCAGGACTTCCACAAGATAAACCCTTATCTTACATCTATTTAAACACTCAATATCAGCAAATTAGTGCCATGACTTATGAAGAACGAATTGCAAATATTGGTTTAAACCCCGACAGAGCCGATGTAATTATACCCGCTTTAACCATTTATTTAAAAGCAATGAAATGGAGCGGAGCTAAAGAAATTTTTGTTCCAAAAATCGGACTTTCAGACGGAATTATAAAAGCAATGTATTATGAAAAATTTTAGAGGGTATAAGATTATAAAGGACTTCTTAAATATTTAATTTCAAACCAATAACTATCAACAAATCATCAAAAACTATAAACTCAAAAAATGGCACTTTATTATCATTTAGCGAACGTTTATAAAACCTCTGAAAGCAAAAAAGAAGAGGTTGAAAAGCATATTCGAAAATTTTTAAATTTTACACCTATTTATGTAGAAAAATTAGAAAATTTTATTGATGATAAAAATTATAAAAAAGCAATCAAATATACAAATGAAATCATGCCAAATTTAGAACTTTTTGGAATGGATTTAGCCTTGGAAGACCTACATCAAATAGAAAAATGGTGCAATAATAAAGGAAAAAGAAAAGAAATTGCAGAAATATTTAAGAGCTTTAAACAACATACATCTTTAGCCATAAAAGAGCTAAAAAAAGATTTTATAAATAAATGAAAGCAACAATCATAACCATAGGCGACGAAATTTTAATTGGGCAAATAATTGATACAAATTCTACTCATATAGCCAAAAGTTTAGATAAAATTGGCATACAAACGCACGAAATTATATCTATTTCTGATAATAAACAACATATTTTAGATACCTTACAAAAACTTCAAAACAAGGTTGATATAGTAATTATTACAGGCGGTTTAGGACCTACAAAAGACGATGTTACTAAAAAAACATTTTGTGAATATTTTAATGATACCTTAGTTCAAAATGACGAAGTTTTAGAAAACGTAACCTATTTAATAAACAAAGTTTTAAAACGTAGTTTAAACCAAACTAACAAAGACCAAGCCTTAGTCCCCAGCCGAGCCTTAGTTATGCACAATGCTGTAGGCACAGCCCCAGGCATGTGGATGGAACACAAAAAAACTATTTTTATATCGCTACCAGGCGTACCTTATGAAATGAAATATTTAATGGAAAAACAAGTAATCCCAAATCTTATTTCAAAATTTGAACGCCCTTTTATCATTCATAAAATCATTTTAACGTATGGAGAAGGCGAAAGCGTAATTGCCGAAAGAATAGAATCGTTTGAAAATAATTTACCATCGTTTATAAAACTTGCTTATTTACCAAGCCCAGGTAAAGTAAGGCTTCGGCTAACTGCACGAGGCATAAATGAACAAGTTTTAAAAGATGAAATAAATAAACAAGTTAAAAAATTAAAAAAAATTATTTCAGATATTATTATTGGTTATGAAGATGACGAGCCTATTGAAGCAATTGTAGGTAAACTTCTAACCAAAAAAAAATATACGCTAAGCACAGCCGAAAGTTTTACTGGTGGCAAAATAGCATCGGTAATCACCTCGATATCAGGAGCTTCCAATTATTTTAAAGGCAGTATTGTGAGCTATGCAACCGAAATAAAAGAAAATATTTTACAAATAGAGAAGCAATTGATTGAACAAAAAAGTGTAGTAAGTGCCGAAGTGGCTATTCAAATGGCAAAACAGGCAAAAAAGATATTAAAAACCGACTTTTCTATTGCCACAACCGGGGTTGCAGGGCCCAACAAAGGCGAAACGGAAGCCGAAATAGGCACTGTTTTTATAGCCATAGCAACCCCAACAGAAACCTTGTGTGAAGAACATAATTTTGGACAACCCCGAGAAAAAGTAATAAACCGAGCCGTAAACAAAGGCTTAGAAATGGTTTTTAGATATTTAAAGAAACAATAATGATTAAAGGCTATAACAGCAAAATTAACAATTAGCCATTCAAAATTTACAATTAAAATAAATGTTTAGAAAAAAATAAAAGTTTTTTTTGATAATTTGATTTTTTTTCTTTCCTTTGCACCCTTATAAGAATAAAGCTATATTTTAAAGAGAAAAAGTTATGTCAAGAGTTTGTGAAATTACAGGTAAAAAAGCAATGATTGGGAACAATGTTTCTCACGCTATGAATAAAACAAAACGTAAATTTAGTGTAAATTTACTTAAAAAACGTTTTTATATTCCTGAAGAAGATCGTTGGGTTGTATTACGAGTTTCGGCTCATGCCTTAAAAAGCATCAATAAAAACGGCATTTTAGCTGAATTTAAAAAAGCAAAAGCAAGCGGGTTTGTAAAATAATCTGTATTAAAAATAATATTTAAAAATTTACTATAATGGCAAAGAAAAGTAAAGGTAATAGAATCCAAGTAATATTAGAATGCACAGAGCATAAAACCTCTGGTATAGCAGGAACATCTCGTTATATTACAACAAAAAATAAAAAAAACACTCCCGATAGATTAGAAATTAAAAAATTTAATCCAATCTTAAAAAGAGTAACTGTTCACAAAGAAATTAAATAATCCTATAAAAGATATAAGTAATGGCAAAGAAAACCGTAGCATCGTTACAGACAGCTTCAAAAAGACTTACAAAAGCTATTAAAATGGTAAAATCTCCAAAAACAGGAGCTTATACTTTTGTTGATGCAGTTATGACTCCTGAAGAAGTTGATGAATTTTTAAAGAAAAAATAATTTTTTTTTAGAAAAATATTTAATATCACTACTAACCGACTAAATTAAAAATATAAGCAACAAAGTTCCTTAACCCTT